>JAGPVK010000204.1 GCA_018067055.1 Sphingomonadales bacterium
CGCCTTCCTTGGCTGGCGCGCCTTCGGGCAGCGGCACGCACATCATCGCCGGCATCACCCGGTGGGTGCGATACATTTCACCGCCAACAATCGTCACCACCTTGCCCATCAGTGCCTGCGCCGCACCGGATGATCCAGCCGCGACAACAGTACCAGCGCCTTCATTGCCGGCGGCCAGTTTCTTGCCCGCGCGGCCCTTGAAGAAAGGCTGCATCGCTGCGTCAACATCGGCGACCAGCGCCGGATGGCCATCGACCGTTTCGCTGCGCACCGTATCCATATTGGCAGCAGCGGTCAGCAAGCCGAGATCGGAAGGATTGATCGGCACCGCCTCCATCCGGACGACGACTTCATGTTCCTTCAGTTCGGGCACGTCATAAGGTTCGATCGACAGGATCGATTTGCCGTCCTCGGTGACGGTGGTGAACAGTTGCTTTGCATCGGGAAATTGGCTCATTGGAAATTCCTCTCTCTTGTTTTTCTAGAAACTTTTGGCGGCGGCTAGCGCGCCCAGTCTTGCGGTGATTTCGAAAAATTCGCTCACCGTTTCGTCGATTATCTGTCTGGCAGTTTTTACCTCGTCAATCAAACCGGAAGATTGTCCGGCAAGGCCGACGGATGCTTCCATATCGCCACCAAAATAGACGCCCATGATGCCCTTGAACGTATCCGCCGGCATCAGGCCATCCTCGTAAATCTTCGCGGTGCGTTCGGTTTTCAGCGCGCGAATACAGGGCGATGCTTTCTTGTTCAGCACATAAGTGCCGGTTTCCTTGGCATCAATAATCGCCTGCTTGTAATTGATATGCACCGGGCTCTCGGCGCTCGACACGAAGCGCGTGCCCATCTGAACGCCTTCCGCGCCCAGCGCAAAAGCCGCCGCCATGCCCTTGCCGTCGGCAATGCCGCCAGCCGCGACCATCGGAATATCGGTCTGCCGGCGGATTGCCTGCAATAGCACCAGGGTCGATACTTCCTCCGGATTCTTGAAACCGCCACCTTCCGCGCCTTCGACAATCAGGCCATCAACGCCAGCCTCGACACAGCCCATCGCCGCAGCGACTGTGGGAACGGCATGGTAGACGATGATCCCCGCCTCCTGCAGCGGTCCGACGAATTTGCGCGGACTGCCCGCCGAGGTGGTGACGAACTTCACGCCCGATCCGCAGATATGGTCCAGGATCGCGGGATCCTTGAGAAACATGATCGGCAGGTTGACCCCGAACGGGGCATCGGTCAGCTCCTTCATCTTCTCGATCTCGGCCATGCAGGCCTCGGTCTCGCCGGAGCTGGTCTCGATGATACCCAGCCCGCCCGCGTTGCATACGGCCGACGCCAGTTGCGACCGCGCGATCCAGCCCATCGGCGCCTGCACGATCGGATATTTCGCGCCGGTATGTTCGAGAAAACGATTCATAGACTGTCTTTCACTTGGACCAATCAACCCATCGGGTACATGATTTCCCGGCTGATCTTGTAGATCCGTTTCATGATCTCGTCGCTGAGCACCAGATCAGCAGCGGCGAAAATCTCGGGCAGCTGGTCGGTGTGGGTCGCGCCGACAATCGTGGAAGCGACAAAATCATGCTGTTTCGACCAGGCGGTTGCCAGCGTGACCGGCGCCACGCCCAGTTCGTCAGCAATCGCCATGAAGCGTTTGGTCGACTCCTCCGACTTGGGATTGACGAACCGCTCGGCCATTTTCGCCTGCCGTCCACCCATCTTGAGATAGGCGGAGAAGCGCGCTCCCTCGGGCATAGCGCCGTCATTATATTTGCCCGACAAGGCACCGCCGCCGAGCGGCGAATAAGGGATCAGGCTGACCCCTTCCTGGATGCAGACCTGCGCCAGTTCATCCTCGAACCGGCGGTTGTTCATGCTGAAATTATTCTGGATCGTGCAATAGCGGGCGACGCCCAGCCGCTCGGATGCTTCCAGCGATTTCATCAGCCCCCAGCTGGTTTCGTTGGAGCAGCCAATCGTACGGATCTTGCCCTTGCGAATTTCCTCGTCGAGCACTTCCATGGTCTCGTCATAGGCGGTGCCATGGTCGGGCCAGTGGGTCTGGTAGAGATCGATATAGTCGGTCTGCAGCCGCTTGAGACTGTCGTCGAGCGCCTTGACGATATTGTGCCGATCCATCGCGGTCATGCCGGCGCGCTGCGAGGAGGCGATCCATCCGTGGCTGGGGCCGGACACTTTGGTGGCAATGATCAGACTGTCGCGATCCTTGCCCTTCATCCAGCGGCCAACGATATTCTCGGTTTCCCCGGCCCATTCGCGCTTTGGCGGCACCGGATAATTTTCCGCCGTGTCGAAGAAATTGATTCCTGCCTCGACCGATTCATCCATGATCCTGTGCGACATCGCTTCGTCGGCGCCGCTGCCAAAGGTCATCGTCCCCATGCAGATTTCGGATACATAAATCGGGCTTCGGCCCAGACGGCGTGTTTTCATGAAAATGGCTCCGGGAGATAGTGCGTGGAATTAACTGTTCGGTTAAGCAGCATAGCGTGCATGGGTTGCGAAACGCAATCCAAATCCTCTGGTCGCTAACCGGCCTGCCCGAGAACCAGACAGGCAAGAAACATCAGCAAACCGGCAAAGCGGTTGGACCGGAATTTGGCGAGCGCGTCGTCGCCATCGGCGCTGTTCAGCGTCATGGCCTGCCACAGCAAATGCAGTCCGACCGGAATTAGGGCCATCAGACCAAGCCATTGCGGGCGCAGCATCCAGAAAGCGGCAGCCCAGCTGGTGAGCGCTATCAGGTAAAAAACCAGCACGCCGAAACGGACATTCTCGCCCAGCCGCAGCGCGCTGGAACGAATCCCGACCAGGGCATCATCTTCCCGATCCTGCAGCGCGTAAATCGTATCATAGCCGATCACCCAGAATATCGAACCGAGATAGAGCAAGGCCATCGCCCAGTGCAATTGCGGTTCGATCGCCAGCCAGCCGACCAAAGCGCCCCAGCTGAACACCATGCCCAGCCAGGCTTGCGGCCACCAGGTGATGCGCTTCATGAACGGATAAGCGGCAACCAGAGCCAGACTGCCCAGCGCCACCAGTTTTGCGATCAGGTTGATCTGCAGCCAAACCAGCAGTCCGATCAGGCACAATATGCCAAGCCATGTCCACGCTGCCTTCAGCGATGTCACACCGCTGGCCAAGGGCCGCGAGCGGGTCCGTTCCACCTGCCGGTCGAGATCACGATCGACGATATCATTGTAGACACAGCCAGCGCCGCGCATCACGATCGAACCGAGCAGCAACCAGAGCAGCAAATCCCACCGCTCGATTGCCCCGCCCGCCAGCGCCACGCCCCAGGCGCAGGGCCAGAACAGCAGCCACCAGCCAATCGGCCGATCGAAGCGGGCAAGCAGGGCAAAGGGCCGGGCTGCGGCGGGCAACAGGCCGACAATGCCCTTATGTTCGGAATCGGGAACGATATTTTGAAAGTCGGATGACATGGGCGGCTTATACCGTTAGTCCTGAGCTTGTCGAAGGACGTTTTTCGACCGATAGCCGCACTTCGACAGGCTCAGTGCTAACGGTTTCTGGATATTCGAGATCTGCCATGCCAGCCACACCCGCTTACCCCCCGCACAGCGCCCCGCGTCTCTATGTCGATGTCGAGCTTTCCGGAGGCGCCGAAATCCGGCTGGACGGCAGCCACGCCCATTATCTGCTCAAGGTCATGCGGATCAAACAGGGCGCCCCGGTGAAGCTGTTCGATGATCGCACCGGTGAATATCTCGCCCATGTGACAGCGCTCGGCAAACGCGATCTGATTTTGTCGATCGACGGCAAGACCCGGGACCGGGAAGCGGTACCCGATCTGTGGCTGTGCGCAGCCCCGATCAAGAAGGACCGGTTCAACTGGATTGTCGAAAAGGCCACCGAGCTAGGCGTCGCCAGGATCATGCCGGTGCAGACCGAACGCACCCAGGGTCAAGGCCTCAAGCCTGACAAATTGCGCGCCCACATGATCGAAGCAGCGGAACAGTGCGAACGCACAGCTCTGCCCACACTCGAACCGCTCACCAAACTCACCG
>JAGPVK010000363.1 GCA_018067055.1 Sphingomonadales bacterium
CAGGTCCATGGCGTCAATCGTCATCTTCATATCAGTGGCGTTCTTGCCCTTGGTCAGGTCAAACTGCTGCTGCGGCTCGATGCCATATTTGTGCAGGATATCGACCCAGCCCTTCAGCGATTGCTTGCGCCAGTTGCCATAAGCGCGGCGGATATTCACGGTACCGAGCTCGGCCAGCGCGGTCAGTACCGGGTCGATCCCGTTATGGCTGGCATTGTCGGAATCGATCAGCAGGGCGATATTGTCATTATGTTGGTTCATTTCATCAAGATGGACCGCGAGGAGGGGGCATTCAAGTGGAAAAAACGCTGTCCTACATCGCGCCGGACAGTTTATGCTGGGAGCGGCTCTTTGACATGAATAGCGCCCAAATCGTGCAGAACCGAATCTGTGCGCGTGGCTGTTTTTTGCCAAAAGCAACCAGTGTCTTTTTCTTATTATAACACTGTAAAGTTCGTAAAGATCGCACCGTGTCTGCTTTGGAATAATTCCAATACATCCTGAAGAGCCTGACTCAAGTCATTGAAATGACGTCATAGTCTCAATGCCTTCAGTCCACAGCCGAGAATGTGTCGCTCTCTTGGTCCAGCACATGCAGCTTGCCCTCGGCAATTGCGAACCAGGCGCCGATCAGGCGAATCGATCCATCCGCCTCTTTCTCCTGAATACAGGGGAAGGTCCGCAAATTGGCGAGACTCGTACGAATGCCTTCATGCTCCATCGCCAGTTGCGCTTCAGCTCCGCTCAAATCACCATGATCATCGGCGACTTTGGCGCGGGCATCATCGAGCAATGTGATCCAGTCGGCAATAAAGCCTCCTTTACCGTGCGGCATATCCTTCATCTGCTCGGACAGCGCCGCTGCACAGCCGCCGCAACTGCCATGGCCCATGACCACGACTTCATCGACTTTGAGAAACTGGACGGCAAATTCCAGCGCCGCAGAGACGCCATGCTGGCCGGGAGTCGTTTCAAACGGCGGCACCAGAGCGGCCACATTGCGGACAATGAACGTCTCGCCGGGGTTGGTATCGAAAATCTGGGTCGGATCGACACGGCTGTCGCTGCAGGCGATGATCATCACCTTCGGGCTCTGGCCTTCCTTGAGTTCATCCCAGCGTTCGCGCTGCATTTTCCATTGTTCGGAGCGGAAGCGGCGATAGCCGTCGAGCAGATCGGTAAATTTTGTCATGTTTCGATCCTTATCACCGGTTTTGGGGGTGGCAAGAGCGGTTTTCCATCGCTATCTGATAGAAATGAACGAAATTACCAAGATCACACCGCCGGACCCGCGTCCCGAACGTATGCGCAAACCGGACTGGATTCGCGTCAAAGCTCCGATGGGTGCTGAATTTGAGAAAACCAGAGCCCTGATGCGCGAGCATAAGCTTAACACGGTGTGTGAAGAGGCGGCTTGCCCGAATATTGGTGAATGCTGGACGAAGAAGCACGCGACGGTGATGATTCTCGGTGACGTCTGCACCCGTGCCTGCGCTTTCTGCAATGTGAAAACCGGCATGCCGATGGCAGTTGACGCTCTGGAACCGCAGCATACCGCCGATGCAGCGGCCAAGCTGGGGCTGGAACATATCGTCGTCACATCAGTCGACCGCGATGACCTCGCTGACGGCGGCGCCAGTCAGTTTGTCAAAGTGATCGAGGCCTTGCGCCGGACAACCCCGAAAACGACAATCGAAATTTTGACCCCCGACTTCCGCAATAAGACCGAAGCGGCGGTAGAAGCAATCGTTGCTGCGCGGCCGGATGTCTATAATCACAATCTGGAAACGGTGCCCCGGCTCTATCCGACGATTCGGCCAGGCGCGCGTTACTACGCCTCGCTGCGTCTGCTTGAGCAGGTCAAGCGGCTGGACCCGTCGATCTTCACCAAGTCCGGTATCATGCTGGGCCTCAGCGAACAGCGTCTGGAAGTGCATCAGGTGATGGACGACATGCGCAGCGCCGATGTCGATTTCCTGACCATGGGTCAATATCTGCAACCGACGACCAAACATGTGAAGGTCAGTGAATTCGTCAAGCCGCAGGCTTTCGATGCTTATGCTTCGGTCGCTCGGGCGAAGGGCTTTTTGCTGGTCGCCTCGAGTCCGCTGACCCGGTCCAGCTATCACGCAGGCGAGGATTTCGCCAAAATGCGGCAGGCGCGGGAAGAAAAACTGGCGCGCTCGGGTGCAGCGAATGCCGGTTCATAGGGAAACGCGCGACCTGCCTTACAGCGCCGCGCAGATGTACGCGCTGGTCGCCGATGTTGGTCGCTATCAGGAATTTCTGCCCTGGGTGGTCGGAACGCGGGTCCGGTCGGATAGCCAGACTGAAATGCTCGCGGATGTTCTGGTCGGATTCAAGGGGCTCAGAGAGCAATTTTCCTCGCGGGTTATCAAGCTGCACAATGAAGCGATCAATGTCGACTATCTCGACGGCCCGTTAAAGCAATTGCACAACGAATGGCGGTTCAGAGCGCGCGATGGCGGCGGTTGCCATGTCGATTTCTATGTCGAATTCACCTTTAAAAACCGGATGTTCGAGAAGCTGGCGGGTCAGATGTTTGCCAAAGCGCTGCACAAGATGACCAGCGCCTTTGTCGAACGCGCAGGCGAAATATACGGAAACAGCTACTCGCTGTCCTCGGGCAACAACAGCTCGAGCGCCACCAGTACAGCCTGATACCGGATATCCGCGCGAGACTTGTCCTCACCGAAATTTTTCCGGTCAGCAACCACATCATCGACGCTTTTGCCCTTTTCGGCCTTGGCAAATACCACCGTACCAACTGGCTTTTTGTCGGTGCCACCGCCAGGCCCCGCGACGCCAGTGATCGCCACTGCCACGTCACAACCTGAGGCTTCCAGGGCACCCTGAGCCATTTCCCAGGCCACCGCGATCGAAACCGCGCCAAATGTTTCCAGCAAGTCCCCGCTGACACCGAGCATTTCCTGCTTGGCACCGTTGGAATAAGTGACGAACCCGCAATCGAACACATCGCTGCTGCCCGGAATTTCGGTCAGCGCCGCTGCGACCAGCCCACCGGTACAACTTTCCGCCACGGTTATCTGTCGACCGGCGGCACGATTCTTCTCGATGACCACTGCAGCCAGTTCGACAAGTTCGCGGGGGAGGAGATTTTTCATATAGTGGCGCAATTAGCCCATCATGCCGCTATTATGCAAACGGGAAAGTCCCGCTTCGGCGGCTACGGAGCGGGCAGGGCGCACCTCAGTCCATTCAGACATCCGCTTTTTCCTCAACTTCACTAGAGTGAAACAGTTGCAATGGCCTGAGCTGCAACACCTTCTCCGCGGCCGGTAAAGCCCAGTCCTTCGGTGGTGGTCGCCTTGATGCTGACTTGATCCCGTGCAATCGACAATATCTCCGCGATCTTGCGCTGAATCGTCTCCCGGTGCGGCTTGATTTTGGGAGCTTCGCAGATCACGGTCATGTCGACGTTATGGATGATGCCGCCTTTTTCCGCGATGAGCGCGGCGGCATGTTCGACAAAGCGCGCCGAGGCTACGCCGCGCCATTGCGGATCCGAAGGTGGGAAATGGTCACCGATGTCGCCAGCGGCAATCGTCCCGAGCAGGGCATCGGTCAGCGCATGCAACAGAACATCGGCATCGCTGTGCCCGGAAAGACCCGCGACATGCTCGATTTTCACGCCGCCGAGCCATAGTTCCTCGCCAGCGGCCAGTCGGTGGACATCATAGCCCATTCCGGTTCGTATCTGGCGCATGGGCTCTGATTCCTTTCCGCCAAAATCCGCTGGCAAAGTATATTTCTTGAGCGCTTCATCGCCCTCGACGATCGACACGATATGACCAGCTGCCTTGAATATCTGGGCATCATCGCTGGCATCCTGACCCGCGGCAATATTTTCATGCGCATCGATGAGCTTCAAAAAGTCAAAAGCTTGCGGCGTCTGTACGCGCCACAGGCTGTTGCGATCCACGGTCCGGTCGAGCTGATCGTCGCAAATTTGTACCATCGTATCAACGCTGGGCAGAACCGGTATCGCGCCAGCTGTGTTTTTCAGCTGATCGAGGACACGGTCTATCACCCGATGAGACACAAATGGCCGTGCGGCATCGTGGACGAGGATATTCCGGGCACCACCGGCCTGACGGATTGCTACCAGGCCGTTGTAAACGGATTGCTGGCGGGAGGCACCACCGATCACGATCTTGTAGCAAGAAAGGGGAGCAAGGGCTTGGTTTAACTGTTCTTCCTGTCCCGCTGCTACCACAATCCAGATCTGGTCAATGTCGGGGTGGGAGAAAAGCCGCTCCACGCTATGCCGGATCATCGGCAACCCGCCGACGGTCTCAAACTGCTTCGGGACATCCAAGCCTGCCCGCGCACCGACACCAGCGGCCACGATCAACGCATGGTTTTTGTCGGAAGGAATGCTGGCTCTGATCATCAAGCGCGATCTACTCTGAGATTACAGATGAAGCAATTCTTGCCTCCAAATTGATTTAACGATAAGGGCTGCTTAAAATTTAGGCAGCACGTATGAAACTCGACCCCATTTTTATTGGCAATCTGAAAATTGAAAGCCCCGTCATTCTGGCACCGATGACCGGTGTCACCGATCTGCCGTTCCGTAAACTGGTCCGTCGCTTTGGTTCCGGTCTCAATGTGACCGAGATGATCGCCAGTCAGGCGATGATCCGGGAAACGCGTCAGTCGCTGCAGAAATGTGCCTGGGATCCGACCGAAGAGCCGGTGTCGATGCAGCTTGCCGGCTGTGATCCGGTCACAATGGCCGAAGCCGCCAAGCTCAACGAAGACCGCGGCGCGCAGATCATCGACATCAACATGGGCTGTCCGGTGAAAAAGGTTGTCAACGGCGATGCCGGTTCGGCGCTGATGCGCGATCTTCCCCTCGCCGCGTCGCTGATCAAGGCGACGGTCGAGGCGGTCAAAGTGCCAGTCACGGTAAAAATGCGGATGGGCTGGGACCATCAAAGCCTGAACGCGCCCGAATTGGCTCATATCGCTGAAGATCTCGGCGCAAAAATGATCGTCGTGCACGGTCGGACCCGTTGCCAGATGTACCGGGACAGCGCCGACTGGACCTTCGTCAGCAAGGTCAAGCAGGCGGTGTCGCTGCCGGTGATCGTCAATGGTGACATTTGCACCATCGAAGACGGCCAGGCTGCGCTCGAGCAAAGCGGTGCGGATGGCGTGATGATTGGCCGCGGCGCTTATGGCAAGCCATGGCTGCTCGGCCAGTTCATGCACTGGTTTCAAACCGGGGAAAGCCTGCCCGATCCGGATATCGCTACGCAATATGCCATTCTCAACGAACATTATCGCGACATGATGAAGCTCTACGGCGAAGATGTCGGCGTCAAGGTCGCCCGCAAACATGTCGGCTGGTACACCAAGGGGCTGACCGGTTCGGCGGAATTTCGCAATCGCGCGAACAGCGAGAGTGATCCCCATGTCGTGCTGCAGATGCTGGAGGATTTTTACACACCCTGGCTGAATAAAGCGGCGGCTTGATGAACGGATTCCCTCCGGCAGATCAAATTCTTGCTGGTCTCAGCCATGCCCTGATCGTCGTCGACGCGGAGCATCTGATAACCCGGGTGAATCCGTCTGGCGAAGCTCTGCTCGGGACCAGTGCGAAAAATCTGGTCGGCCGCAGAGTTGACCAGGTTCTGCATTTCTCCGACCCGCGACTGGATGCCGCTCTGATCGAAGGGGACATCAGCCTGACCGCCCGCGGTGTGATGATATCCGGCGATGACCGCCGCCTGGGAATAGTCGATTTCGACATTCATCCGCTGGCATCGGATACCGATTGGCGTCTGATATCCTTGTCCCCGATGCCGCAGGACGGTCCGATCCTCGAGAGCGAAAATGATGATTCGTCCAATCTCGCGATCCGGGCACCGGATATACTCAGCCATGAAATCAAGAATCCGCTGGCCGCGATCAGAGGCGCCGCCCAGTTGCTCGACCGGCAACTCGACGAAACCCAGAAGCCGCTGACCCAGATGATCACGGCGGAAGTCGAGCGGGTGGTCAATCTGCTCAACCGGATGCAGACGCTGTCGTCCAATCAGCCGGCCCAGACCAAGCCGGTCAATATTCACACATTGATCGATCGCGCCCGGCGATCGACCGAAGCGGCGACGGGTCAGGTCGTGAAGATCAAGGACAAATTCGATCCATCCTTGCCCGATGCGCTGATTGACCCGGACGCGATGATGCAGGTTCTCACCAATGTGCTGGCCAATGCCGTTGATGCGACCAGGCATCTGCCCAACCCGGAAATCCGGATCATCACCCGCTACAGTTTCGGCGCCTCCCTGTCGGCACAGGGTGAGAATGCGGCAATCCGCCTGCCGATTCAGATCATGGTCTGCGACAATGGTCCCGGTGTGCCGGCGGAACTCGAACGGGAAATTTTTTCGCCTTTCGTGTCGACCAAGAAAGAAGGGCAGGGGCTCGGCCTCGCTCTGGTGAAAAAGCTGATGCGCGATATGAACGGGCGGATCCGATATGATCGCGAAAATCAGTACGAGATGAGCCGGTTCACCCTGTTTCTCCCCGTTGCCCCGAAAAACTGACCGCAGGACATCATCATGGCCCATGAAAAAATAATATTAGTCGAAGACGATCTGTCGGTCAGTCACGTGATCATCACCGCTTTGCGGGCCGAAGGCTATGAAGTCGAAAATTGCAAGTCAATCGCCGAGCGTGACGCGCTGATGGCCAGCAGTAGCTACGATCTGCTGTTGACCGATGTCGGGCTTGGCGAGGGTGAGGGCGACGGCATTTCTTCATTGGGCAGTGTGAAGGCGACTCACCCGGATATCCCGATCATCATCATTTCTGCTCAGAACACGCTCAACACCGCGGTGCGGGCATCCGAGACCGGGGCTTTCGAATATCTGCCCAAGCCGTTTGATCTCGACGAACTGGTAAAGGTCGTCGGGCAGGCACTGAAACCGAAGAATATTCAGCCGATCGAGCCATCGATGGATGAGGAAAGCCTGCCGCTGGTCGGCCGCAGTCCGGCGATGCAGGACGTTTATCGGATGATCGCCCGGCTTTTGAAAAATGATCTTTCGGTACTGGTTCTGGGTGAATCGGGAACCGGCAAGGAACTGGTCGCAGAAGCGATCCACGGTCTTGGCCACCGCAAATCCGGCCCGTTCATCGCGGTCAATATGGCCGCCATTCCCTCTGAACTGATCGAGGCGGAACTTTTTGGTCATGAAAAAGGCGCCTTTACCGGTGCCGTCGCCAGCGCCTCGGGCAAATTCGAACAGGCGCAGGGCGGTACCCTGTTCCTCGACGAGATCGGCGACATGCCGATGCACGCGCAGACCCGCCTGCTGCGCGCCCTGCAATCGGGTGAAATCAATCGGGTCGGCGGCAAGGGTCTGGTCAAGCTAGACGTTCGCATCATCGCCGCCACCAATCATGATTTTCTCAAACTGATCGAACAGGGCAAGTTTCGCGAGGATCTCTATTACCGGATCAACGTGGTACCGATAGAATTGCCGCCGCTCAGGGAACGCGCCAGTGATATTCCGGCGCTGACCAATCATTTCCTGAAACTCGCAGTGACCGAAGGCCTGCCACACAAGCAGATATCGCAGGAAGGGATGAACCTGCTGTGCCATCATTATTGGCGCGGGAATGTCCGGGAGCTCAAAAATGTCATCTATCGCCTGGTCGTTACCGGCAGGGAGGACACGCTTTCCGAGGATGCCATTCGTCAAATCCTTGCAGCGGAGCGGGGCGAGGACCGAGCCGAATCCGCCAATATGGAGTTTGAAGCCCATATCAAATCGATAGTGCTCGGTTTGATGGCGGCGCCGGAAAGGGAAAATCTCTATGCTCAGGCGCTGGAAAAATTCGAAAAGCCGTTGCTGATTGAGATGATGCACCATGCTCATGGCAACCAGATCAAGGCGGCCAGGATTCTTGGCATCAATCGCAACACGCTGCGCAAGAAGCTCAACGAATATCAAATCGATCCGACCCAGTCCAAATAGCAGATCGCGATGAACTGACGGTTTGAATCGCCGAACCGTGATATATTTGCAATATTAGTGCTTTTACCGCAACGAAACTGTTGTATTGAAAGCACAATGACGGTTTCTCACCAACCTCCGGAACAACGCATCCCTATTTGGCTGCGCCGTCTCGCGCTGATGGCGGAAAAAGAGGCCTTCATGAAACGGGTCGAGTGGATTGTCGTGCTGCTGTTTGGCGCGATCATGCTCGGCACCTATTTTCTGCTGAGCCGGCAATCCGATCAGACCGATTTTATTTCACCGCCGCTGACCGCCGCGCTGCTGGTGGCCAATCTGATCCCGGCGATGACCTTGCTGGTGCTGTTCGGCCGCCGCATCGCCAAGGGCAGGGCGGCCAGATCCTCAATCGGCAGCAAGGGCCGGCTGCACGTCCGGCTGGTTGCATTATTTTCCCTGGTCGCCAGCATCCCGATGCTGCTGGTGGTGATTTTTGCCTCCTTGCTGTTTCAATATGGTGTCGAATTCTGGTTCTCCGATCGCGCCCGCGGCATGCTGGAAAATGCCAATGATCTGGCGCGCGGCTATTATGAACAGAATCAGCGGGAAGTTGGTGAAGAAACCATCACCATGGCCAATGATTTGCGCAACTATCTGCAGCAGGCCGATCTCGAAAGCCCGGAATTCGCCGAGGGCTATGTATTTCAGGTGCTGTCCCGCAAGCTGAATGAATCGGCGATAATCGAATTCGGAACCGATGGCGTTCCGCGGACGGCTGCGGCTGTCGATCCTGATAACGCTGACCAGCGCCCCAAGATCACCAAGGCGGTGCTGAAAAAGCTGGAGCAGGGTCAAAATTATGTCGTGACCGCCAGGCCGAACAAGATTGAAGCGGTCACCGCACTCGACCTGAAATCGCGCATTTTTCTCTATGCTGCAAGAGATTCCGACATGCTGGCGCTGAGCCAGTGGGAGCGGGCACAAGCGGTGCTGGCGGACTATGAGGAGCTTTTTTCGCGATCCCGAAGCCTGCAACTGCAGTTTAATATCGCCTTGTTCGTCATTTCCCTGCTGATCGTCGGTCTGGTGCTGTGGATAGCCCTGCTGGTTGCCGACCGGATGGTAAAGCCGGTAAGCGACCTGGTCCACGCGGCCAAACGGGTCACCGAAGGCGATTTGGCAACGCGGGTGCCGACGACATTTGAAAATGACGAAATCGGCACGCTCGGACGGGCCTTTAACCGCATGACCGAGCGGCTGGAAACACAGACCACCGCGTTGATTACCGCGAACGAACAACTGGGAAGCCGGCGCGCCTTTATCGAGGCCGTGCTCGAGTCGGTTACGGCCGGAATCATCAGCCTTGACGAAAAAGGCGAGATCAAGCTGGTCAATTCGCAAGCCCAGTCGCTGCTGTCCAAACCGATTGATGACTTGCTGGATGTTGATATCGGCAAGGCGGCTCCGCAATTTGCCGAGCTGATCGAGGATGGCGTAGAAAACAGCATCATCGAATTTGCCTCCGATTCAGACATGCGGACCCTGGCAGTAAAAATCGTTGGCGGTCCGACCGGCCATGTGATCACTTTTGAAGACATAACCCAGCAACTGCTCGATCAACGACGGGCTGCATGGTCTGATGTTGCCAGACGGATTGCTCATGAAATCAAGAATCCTCTGACCCCGATTCAACTGGCCGCAGAACGATTGCAGCGTAGATTTGGCTCGCGGATCACCGATGATGTCGATGTATTCGCAAATCTGACCAGCACCATTGTCCGGCAGGTGGGAGACTTGAGAAATATTGTCGATGAATTTTCCTCTTTTGCACGCATGCCCAAGCCGGTTTTCCGGCGAGAGAATCTGGATGATATCCTGAAGCAGGCCTTGTTCATGCAGGATGTGGCATGGTCGGCCATATCGTTTAATTTCATCTCTGACGGTCAGCCGATATCGCTGGTTTGCGATCGGCGGCAATTGGGCCAGGCGATGACCAACATCATCAAGAATGCTGCCGAAGCGATTGAACAGAAAGCCGAAACAAGCGCCGATTTTCAGGTATCTGATGGTAAAATAGATTTGGCCGTTCATTCGGAAAACCAGCTGATCGTCATCGAACTGACCGACAATGGGATTGGCCTGCCGATCGAACGGGATCGTATCGTCGAACCCTATATGACAACCCGGGCCAGTGGCACCGGACTGGGCCTCGCGATCGTCAAGAAAATTGTCGAGGAACATTTCGGTGAGATGAAGTTCAGCGATGCCCCCGATGGCGGCACCAGAGTCACAATCCGGCTCAGCCCGTCCAAACTGGCTCGATTGTCGCATGAAGCCGCAGATGGTTTTGATGGTCCGCCCTCCGGTCCCGGCGATAGCCAGGAACAAATGGCAGAAATTGACAAATGAGAGTTAAATGAGAGTTAA
>JAGPVK010000480.1 GCA_018067055.1 Sphingomonadales bacterium
TGATCATCGAGCCCTTTATCAAGCGGGCAGGGGATAGCGTTCGCAACGGACAATGGACCGGCCACCGGCTATTCGCGCCCGCTATCGGCACCGGCATCGGCTTCCTGTCCGGCATGGTCGGCATCGGCGGAGGGATTTTCCTCGCCCCGATTCTGTTGCTGACCCGCTGGTCCGACAGCCGCCGGATCGCCGCGACCGCCAGCGTCTTCATCCTGGTCAACTCGATCGCCGGCCTCTCCGGACAATTGATGAAATCGGGCCTGAGCAGCGGCGGCGAGGCGATCCTCGCCTATTGGCCGCTGTTCGTCGGCGTTCTGCTTGGCGGCCAGATCGGCAGCATATTGGCCAGCAAGGCTTTGCCGGAGATATGGATCAGGCGGCTGACGGCGTTGCTGATCCTCTATGTGGCGGCGCGGATCTTGTGGGTCTGAGGCCTCACCCCGAGCACCTGAAAATACAGAGTTTCAAAATTTGCCAAGAAACTTGTCTCGAAAGGGCGGCGAAGGCTTGACCTGAGCGGGCTGTCCTGCCTCTATGCTGATCAAACTTAGTTCAGGGGTTTCGTCATGATACTATCGCGCATTGGATTTTCTTTGTGTCTCGGGGTCGCAACTATCGGCTTGGCAACCTCGGCTTTCGCCCAGGAATCCGGAGCTGAAACGGCAGCTGCACCCGTAGCAGGGCCAATGGATGCAAGGTTGCGCGCGCTCTACGAAGCCGAAACCGAATGGCGGCACCAGGAATTTCATCTGGTCAAGGAAGACAATCGCTGGGTGCAAGGCGATCGCTTTCCCAGTGAAACCGCCGAAACCCAGGCAAGGCGACTGGCCTATTGGCAGGACGTGCTGCGCCAGCTTGATGCCATTCCCCTCGATCAGCTCTCGGCAGAGGAACAGGTCAACGCCGCCGTGTTCCGCCAGATGATCTGGGAGCAGGTCAACAGCCTCGAGTATAAAACCTATGAGGCGCCGTTCAACAGCGACACGTTTTTCTGGGGCGGCCTGAACCCGCGAACCGGCTTTTCCAGCGCGGCCCGCTACCGGGATTATCTCGGGCGCATGCAGGATATCCCCCGTTATTTTGACGAGAATATTGCCAATATGAAGGCCGGACTGGCGCGCGGCTATACCGTGCCACGGGTCGGTATCGAGGGGCGCGACACGACCATCGAAGCCTATACCGTGGCTGGCGAAGACAATCCGTTCTACGATGCCTTTCGCAATATGCCCGATTCCATACCGGCAAAGCAGCAGGCGGCGATGCGCAAGGAGGCGCTGCAGATCATCGAGACAGAGGT
>JAGPVK010000383.1 GCA_018067055.1 Sphingomonadales bacterium
CGTCACGACGAAAGATCAGAAAATTTGGCTGCAGCAGGGGGCGGGAAGCGGCAAGAAATTGTGCGGCATCATTGCGTCCGTAGGGCCAGGGCGCGCGCGCGAGATTGCGGACAACCGCTTCATCATTGATTGCAGCGAACAGGGCGCCGGCATCTTCGGGCCAGCCGGGTCTCAACAATAATCTTGGTGTTACGGCAAACATCGGGACTCTCCATTGTCACTTTATAACGCCCCTGTCTTGTCTGGTTAGCCCGCTAGCGGGCAACCGTTACAAGACCGTGACGTTACGACAGGGAGAGACAAAAAAGGGAGAGGATAACCCTCTCCCTGAAATTGGTGGTTCTGTAGAACCTACCGGGTCATCCCTCTGGTGGATAACCCTTTATCGATTATCCGGTTATTCGGCGGCTTCCGCCATAAGGTCGACGGACACATATTTGCGACCGAGCTTGCCCTTGTGGAATTCCACCTTGCCATCGACGAGCGCAAACAGGGTGTGGTCCTTGCCCATACCGACATTGCGACCCGGATGGGTCTTGGTTCCGCGTTGGCGGATGATAATATTGCCTGCGACAACAGCTTCGCTGCCGAATTTCTTTACGCCCAGGCGACGACCCTCGGAGTCGCGACCATTGCGGGATGAACCACCTGCTTTTTTATGTGCCATGGTTTAGTCCTCTTTCTTCGCAGCCGGCTTCTTGGCTGCTGGCTTCTTGGCTGGTGCTTTCTTGGCAGCAGCTGGTTTTGTTTCGGTTTTCGCAGCAGTTTTCTTCGCTGGTGCCTTTTCAGCCGGAGCTTTCTCTGCCGGAGCAGCCTTGGCTTTCGCGGCGGGCTTTTCTTCGGCAGGAGCAGCTTCCTTCTTCGGAGCAGCCTTCGCTGGGGCCTTTTCAGAACCGATGGCGCTGATCTTCAGCACGGTATGCTGCTGGCGATGGCCATTTTTGCGACGATAATTATGCCGACGGCGCTTTTTGAAGATGATTACCTTCTCGCCTTTTTCCTGTCCGAGGATCTCGGCGGAGACGGTCAGGCCCTTGACGTCCTTGATGTCGCCACCGTCACCGGCCAGCAAAACGTCGTCGAGAGTGATCGAATCACCAGCTTCACCAGCTAGTTTTTCGACTGCGATAATATCTCCTGCGGCAACCCGATATTGTTTGCCGCCGGTGCGCACAATTGCGAACATGGCTATGTTTCCGTTTCAAATTTAAGGTTCCAGCGCACAAGACCGTTAACGCGAGTCCTTCGGCTCACGCTGGAAAGAGTGGGCAGCTAACCGATGAGAGTGGCGCTGTCAACCAGCTTAAGGCAAATTTTGGCAAGGCTAGACGGTCCGGCAATGCTCCGCTTCCGTCATGGAGATTCGCCGTTGCAGAGCGGATAAGCCTCTCGTAAGGACAGGACAATGAAAAAATTCCCTGCTTTGGTGATGATCATCACGGTTATGTTATCCGGCTGCGCCATGCAGGAGGGCGATTTTCCGTCGCTGCAGAAGCGTCCTTATGAGGGCGAGCCGGTCATGGATCAGCCGACCGCTCCCACCACGGTGATTTCCTCCCTGCCAGCGGATATTCAGGCCAGGCTGGACGCAGCGGTGGCGCAAAGCAAAGCGGCGCAGAATCAGTTTCTGAATCGTCTGCCAGCCGTCAAAAGCCGAGTCGATGCCGCGCGCGGTGCTGCACAGTCGAGCGAATCATGGGTCGTCGCCCATATGGATCTGGCCGCGCTCGAGATCCAGCGGAGTCCGTCGGTCGAGGCTTTGGCGGATATCGATGCGCTGTACCGGGATCAGCTTGAGTGCGAGACAACCACAGATCAATCCGGCGGTACCGCCCTCATTGCCAGACAGCGCGATGCGGTGCAGGCGCAAGTGGACCGGCAGCAAGCCGAAATTGACGCGATGAAAGACCGATTGCGCTAGGCCAGGCCAGCGGCGTTTAGCGCAAGGCTTCGATCGCTGCCTTGTGCGCCTTGGCATTCTCAACATAATGGGCGACCCCCATGCGCATTCCGGCAATCGCCTGTTCCGGCAGGTCGCGCATGAATTTGGCCGGTGATCCCGCCCAGAGCTGCCCCGAGGGAATGCGCTTGTTCGGAGTCAGGATGGCGCCGGCAGCGAGCATCGCATCGCCCTCGATCAGGCAGCCGTCCATCACCGTCGTACTCAGCCCGACAAAGGCCCGGTCTTCCAGCGTTGCCCCGTGCAGCATCACCATATGGCCGACCAGCACGTCATCGCCGATGATCGTCGGATTGCCATTGGGTGTGGCTGGCGTGGCGCTGTCGCAATGGATGGTGGTGCCGTCCTGGATATTGCTGCGCGCGCCGATTCTTATGAAATTCACATCGGCCCGGATCACGCAATTGTACCAGACGCTCGATTCGGGGCCGATTTCGACATCGCCGATGATCTTGCAGCCGGGCGCGATAAAAGCGCTGGGATGGATTTTGGGGCTCTTGCCGTTGAACGGCAGGATCAGGGGGTCGGTCATATTCTGGAATTCCAGTCATCAGCAGTGATTTTGTAAACAATGGTCGGGTTCAGATCATCGCCATAATTGGGATCGTGAAAATCCAGTTCGGGTTGGTGGCGCATGCCCAGCCGTTTCATCAATCCCCAGCTTGGCTCATTGCCAGCTACCGTCAGCGCCACGACATAGGGTGCATTCCAGCGGGTAAAAGCAGCGTCCATGCAGGCCGTGGCCGCTTCCTTGGCATAGCCCTGTCCCCAGGCATCCTCGCGCAGACGCCAGCCGATTTCATGCGCGCCGGTCAGCTTCGGTTGCGGCGCATTGACTCGTTTCAGCCCGCAAAACCCCAGTATTTCACCGTCAGACTTGCGCTCGACGATCCAGAATGTGTGACCGAAGTCGCGATCATAGCCTTCGAGGCGCTGCATTGCGGCATCGAATTTTTCCTGGCTTTGCAGACCGCCCAGCCAGCGCATCACATTG
>JAGPVK010000385.1 GCA_018067055.1 Sphingomonadales bacterium
TCATCACTCAAATCTACAGATGCCACTCCAGGCACTCGCCCGAGAAATTCACGCCCGCCGGGGACGGTCAGAAATTTCGCGACCATCCCGTTAAGCGGTGGATTGGAAACCGCATCGCCACCGCCATCAGGGCGATGGCAACCCTGGCATTTCAATATGTAATCGGAGTGCGCTCGTTCTGGCTTTGCAACACCTGGCATATAGCTGTCTGCTGTTCCCGTCGCTGCAGCGCTCACCGCAAGCAGGCCTGCGGCACAGACGATAAGGGTTTCTGCCAGTTTCATGGGCTTAACTGGGTTCCACAGCAACGCCGATGAGCACAGCGGTCGAACAATTGTAGACGCTGCTTTCTGTGCCCAGGCACCAATTGTAATCATTGTTGGATTGCGGCCGCAATGGCGGACGATCGCCTTCATTGCGGTTGCACAGACAGTGACCGCAAGATGATGTGCCGCAGCAATCATTGTAGCTGATGATATAGGCCCTGCCGTCTGCCGGGTTGGTACAGGTGCCAATCCATGTGATCGGCGACATTTCCGTGCCTGGCGGGCAGCTGCTTACCGTGCCGCCGCAGCAAGTGCATAGAAAGCCGTCAATCGCACAATAGCGCCAATAATCGCATTGCGTTCGATCACCCGGATCCTGCGGATTGCCCGAGGTCACCGGGGGCCTGCCCGGAGCGCCGGCATGGGGATCGCCGGACGAAGCATAGGCTCGTGAAACCGGCAGCACCGGAATGAGCGCTGCGCCCGTAACCGCACCGCCCAGCCACGCCAGCATGCTGCGGCGCGACGAGCTGCGGGCGACGCCGCGTGCCAGTTTTTCAGTCAATTTGTCCCAATCTGCCATTTCAAACTTCTCCTTCGCGGCGTTTCAGGAATTCCTGCAGGGAAGCGACGCCATGCTCCTTTGCTTCGAACAGGCTCTCCAGATGTTCTCGGGTATTCACGAGACCGAGCGAGGCGACCTTGCCTTCACCGTCGATCAACACCGCATAAGGAAGCTTGGCGACTCCGAAAGCTCGGCCCAGTGCCTCGGAGAGGACGAAAGGCTGGCCAGCCAGACCGTGCTCCATGATCATCCGGCGTTGCGCCGGCTCATCGCCATCGCTCACCAGCACCGCATCAAGCCAGGACCGTTCTGCGTGCACCGATGATTTGAAGACTGGCAGCAGCGACTTGCAAACCGGGCATTCCGGAGATGTGAAGAACAACAACTGGCTGCGGCCGTTGCGCTTGCCGCCGACGGTCAACTGCTGGCCATCGAGGGAGGTGACGGCCATCTCGGTCGGGATGTCACCAACATTGACCTGCTGATGCAGGGTCAGCGCTCCGGCGGGCGCGATCCGTTCGTGCAATATGCCGACCTGACGGGCGAGGGCAGCAACCAGAACGGCCAAGACCACGACGGCAATCCACAGGAGAATCTGAGAGGTAATGATCATGAAACGCGCCTTTCTTGCGGCTTGGGAATGGCTACCAGCTCGCCCATCGCCAGATAAAGAGCTAGAAAGCCAAATATGGCGAACGGGGTGATGATGGTGGCTGTGGTTGCAGGCATCAGGGTGACCAGAACCGCGAGCGATGACAGGCCGAAGGCCCGCAAGATGTCGAATGCGCCAATCGGCTTTTCTCTGGTGGAAAAATCGCAGCCGCAATCGAGTGATGTTCCCGCCTTGCGCAGCAGCGCGATGCCGTAAGCAAACCAGATCAGAGCGGCAAAGGTCGCGCCGATCGCGCGCGATTGCGCAAACAGCAGGGCAGTGGCGGCCAGGAATTCAAGCGCGGCAACGCCATAAACGGCCGTCGATGCTCAGCTGGTCGACATGCCGCTGAGCCTGGCCATTGCGATAGATATTCTTTCGGGCCGGGCCAGTTTATGGGTGGCAGAGATAGCCAGCACCATGGCCAGAAAGATCGCCAGTTCGAACATCAGTTGAACACGGACAATGTCTGGGGATTGAAGGCGACATTGCCAAGCGTCCGGACAAAGGCGCCGCTGTTTGCATCATAGATGTCAACGATGGAGTCCGCTCTCGCGACCACCAGATGGGGAGTGGCCTCGCGCGTGACATCGATGGAGACCGCGACACCTTGAATGGGAATTCTGGCAACTCTCGTTTTGGTCTTGGGGTCGATCACCCAGACCTCGGTGCCGCCACTCTTGTGGCTGCCCTCGGTTCCTTCCGGGCTCATCAATATATAGAGTCGGCCCGCTGCGTCGCTGGCGATAACCTGCCAGCCGCCGGGTCGCCATTCGGGCGCGCCACCCTCTGCCGTGCCGATGGAAAAGGCCCCATCGAGGGGAACGGCGGTCGGGCCGGAAAAGTCAAACCCTTGCAACTGGCCGTAATAGGAAACAAACCATGCGGTCTTGCCGACCATGGCCGGCATTGCGAACATGGGCTGCTCGTCAACTTTCAATATTGGCTTGGTCGTTTCAATCGAGGCAAGTGTGCCATCGGCAGCCAAAAGCAGCGTCGAGACTGTGCCGTCAGCGCAGAAGGTGCTGAACCCGCGATCACCGGTCGGATAAATCATGGTGCAGCCGGGCAAATCGATTTCAGACAGGATCTTGCGATTTTCAAGATCGACCACGGTAACCGATTGCGCCGGAGTAAAATTGGCGACCAGGGCCCATTTCTCGTCATTGGTGAACTGGAATGTATTCTTGTAGGTCACCTGTTGCTGGCGCTTGCCGCCGGGCAGGATGATCTCGCCCTTGGGCAGCAGGGTGGATTTGTCCCAAATAGTCAGGACGTCGGTGCGTTCGCCGCGCGTAAGCCGGGAGTAATATGTTCCTGCTGTGTATATTTCAGGCTTGCTGCTGCCCAGCAGCACATTGCCGAATTGTGCAATCTGCACCGTCCCTTTCACCGGGCGTTCGGGAGAGGC
>JAGPVK010000388.1 GCA_018067055.1 Sphingomonadales bacterium
TTGATTCCGTATCCGGGGTGCTTTCCCAACGTGGCAAGCGCCCTGCGAAACTCGTTCTGGAAGAACTCGGCATTTCGACACTGCTCGACGACGGCTGAAATCTTTCTCTGCCGTATAGTCGTCAGGTTCAGGCGGGCTGAGGTCTATTGTTCCGACAATGGCAAGGGCTTCGCAGTTCTGCCAGCCATAATCGCCGCAATGCCACCAACGACAAGGCACAATGACAGCAATGCCAGTGCAGGTTGGAGTGATAATTCGCCATAAGCGGGTTCGAAGCCCTTGCTGAGAAATCCGGCGAGCGTTCCGCCAACGCCGGTTCCGGCCAGGCCAATGAACATATTGATCGTTGCCGACATCATAGCGCGCATGGATATCGGCACTTGCGCAAAACTGAGCGCGATAATCGGTCCGAGATGCAGCGTCATCAGGAATTTCATGCCGACAAAACAGGCTATTGCAATGTAAGCGCTCGACGTGAGCGAAAATGTCAATGCCAAGGGAAATGCGGCCAGCAGTCCCAAGCCTGCAAACCATCCATTGAAACCGGGATTGTTCTTCCCAAACTTATCAGCCACCAGCCCGGCGACAATATTGCCTCCCACCAACCCAATCGCCATCGCGCTACCCAGCCAAAATCCGGTTTCGGCCTGAGACATTCCATGGACCCGTCGAAAGAACGAAGCGCCCCAGATTATGAAGGCAAAGCCTGTGATCGGGACCATGGTCAGGATCACGCCTATCCAACGCAATGATGTACTGGCCCACATTGTACCGAGAACTTCGCTGATGCGTTTCTGCTCGGGCGGAACGATCAGATCCCCTTTTCCCCGCCTTGGTTCGGCCGCGAACAGCCACACGAAAATTCCCAGTAGCACGCCCGGCAATCCGATCATTATGAAGACCATACGCCAGTCATAAAATTGCGACAGCCATCCGGCCAACCATAGTCCGCCGGAAATACCTATCGCGCTTGCCGCAAGCATGGACGAAATAACAATCGTTCTGCGCTCGGTTGGAAAAATCTCGACCAGCAAGGAATTAGCGGCCGGGCCAGCGCCGGCCTCGCCAGCGGCCAAGCCTATGCGGGCAAATATGAGTTGCCAGAAGCTGTGCGCCAAACCACAAATAGCCGTAGCTGCGCTCCAGACAATGACTGACAAGGTAATGACAAGTCGGCGATCTCCGCGATCAGAATATCGCGCTATCGGGAATGCGGCCAAAGTATAAAACGCCGCAAACGAAATCCCCGTTAAAAGACCCAATTGGCCGTCATCAAAACCCAGTTCATCTTTAATATCATCCTGAAACAGGGTGAAAATCTGCCGGTCAATGTAACTCAGAATCGCGACCAGAAAGAGCAACCCGAAGGTTAGATTACGACGGGTAATTGAAACATTATTTTTCATCAGCTGCTCAATTCATAAAAAAGGGAAGGACGGCAAACCGTCCTTCCCGATAGGAATGAGACTTCGAGAGAAGAGCCTCCGATAATAAGGTCAGAACTTTATGGTTCCGGTCACACCATAGGTGGCTGGTTCATTCCAGCTTGTACCTATATAATTCAGGCCGCCCAGGAACAGCGTATATTGGGTTGCGCGTTCGTCAAAAATATTGCGACCGAACAGGGCTATTTCATAATTGTCGTTATCACCAAAGGCAAGCGACGCACGGACGTTGGTTATGCCATGGGCGCGCGTCGTTGTTGCGTCCAAGATCGCCTGTGCATTTGCCGCGTCAAAGCCGCCACCCCCAGCTGTTGTCGTGGGAGCGGTGAGACGCGCAAAGGTCTGTTCGGTTTGCGACATCTTGCCCTGCCATGCGTAGTTCGCATTCAATCCTAGACGTGCCATACCGAGGTCCGCGACGTAGTTGGCCCCGATCGAAAATTGTTCTTTGACAATACCAGTGAACTGAGTGTCTGACTTGTCATTAGGAGTAAGCACACCACCGACCACAACGAATCCGCTGTAATTTTTATATTTTGGATCGGTGATCGAACCGGCAGCCGTCAAGGTCAATCCGTCCGCCACTTCCACTGCGAGATCGGCTTCCACACCCCAGGTTTCGGTATCGGCATTTTCCAGGATCGTCTGACTTGTGCCGCCAATGGCCAGAATGACGCTGCGTTGAGCATTTTTGACCTTGTTATGATAGCCGGCGACATTGAATCGCACCCGGCGATCCCAGAACTGGGTTTTGATGCCCACTTCCTGCTCATAGACGATTTCGGGCTGAGCCGGGGCGGTATCGTTCAAGGTAAGCGTTCTTAGCTGTTGTGCACCTGAACGATAGCCTTTGCTGTGCTTGGCAAAGATGAGAATTTCGTCTGAAATTTTATAGTCAACGCCAGCGGTATAGGACAGATTCTTGAAGGTATCGCTGCGCGGGCGGTTGCAATCCTCCGGTGTCAACGTGCCACCAGCGAGTACAATGCCGATATTGAAGGATGTCGGCAAACAAACGGCGGGAACTGATCCGTTCAGGGGATAAACAGCTGACTGTGCCGTGATGCCCTTGTCATCAATCGAATAACGCAGACCGCCGGTGAAGCTAAGCGCATCATTGAAATGATAGTTTGCTTGCGCATACATACCCATCGAATCATTATCGATAATGCCTTTGAAACCGGACCACACAGCCCCGCCGCTAGTTACCGAACGGGATTGGTCGAAACCGGATTCATTAAAATATGTAATACCAACCGCGTAATCCAGTGCATCGTCCAGACCCTGGCCGGTCAACTGAAGTTCCGATGAAAATTGTTTCAGATCCT
>JAGPVK010000394.1 GCA_018067055.1 Sphingomonadales bacterium
TGGGCGATTATCTATCGTTGGTGATGCAGTTCATTCTGGCGTTCGGCGTGTGTTTCCAGCTGCCGGTGCTGCTGTTGCTGCTCAACCGGGCAGGGATTGTCACTCGTCAGCAGTTGAAGGGCATCCGCCGCTATATGATCGTCGGCGCCTTTGCTCTCGCCGCGATCCTCACCCCGCCGGACGTAGTGTCGCAGCTGATGCTCGGTATTCCGCTGATCCTGCTCTATGAGGTCTCGCTGCTGATCATGTGGTTCACCGATCGCAAGAACAACAAGATAGTCTCGTCCTGATCGGGCTAGTGATTGAATACCGTTAGTGGCCAAGGCTTTAAGCCAGCACCCCGTGCTGGCTTAAAGCCGTGACCTGCCGAACCACGCCTCTCCTCTGAGGAGCGCGCTTCGACATGCTCAGGACCAATGGTGTTTAGTCAATTGCTTCCTGGCCAGCCTGGCCAACCGATTCAATGTCCCGGCCGACGCCTTTGACGGTGGCACAGGCGCTGAGCAAAACCATGGTAGAAATCAAGATCGCTGCGGTAAATTTCTGCATTTCAAAATATCCTAAAAACTGAATCTCGCACTGACGCGAATATCACGACCAGACAGCGGTACATAGTCTTTCGTGAACGAGGCATGACGGCGGGCGTTCACATCAAAGATATTGTTGGCCGAGGCAAGCAGGGTGAGATTGCCACCCTTGCCAAACGGGCGCCAGGCGGCCGAAGCGTTGACCATGGTGAAACTGTCGCTCGGGGTTTCGAATGTCGCCACGCGGTTCTGGCTGGCCGACCATTCGACTTCGCCGCGCAGGTCAAAATAGTCACTGTTCGCTTCCAGCCCGCCAAGCACCCGGAACGGTGGGATACGCGGAATCGGGCCGCCGCCGTTGTCGATATTGGCATGGACCAGATCGGTCACCATGTCGGCGGTCAGGTCAAAGTCCCCGACCATCGCGAATTTGGCCGATCCCGACGCTTCAAAGCCATAATAGGTCGCATCCTGCTGGAAATACTGGAAGACCGGCAGGCCATCCTCGACCGCGCCGGTTTCCGCTTCGAAAATATAGTCGGAAAACAGGTTGCCAAAGACGGTAGCGCTCAGCGCGAATATATCGTCATTATAGCGCGCATAGAGCTCGCCGCCCCAACTTTTCTCGGTGGTGAAATTCGGGTTGCCAATTTCAAATGCTTCGGTCGCGACATGCGGTCCGTTGGACAGCAGTTCCTCGGCTGACGGCGCGCGCGCGGAACGCGACAGGTTGATGCCGAATTTCAAATCGCCCTGGCCCGGAACATAGGCGACACCGAATGCACCGGAAAATGTTCCAAAACTGCGGTCAAAATTGATTACCGGCGCGCGGATTGCGGTCTGGTCGAAACGGCCCGCACCTTCCAGCTGCAACTCACCGAGTTCCAGCTCCTGCAGGGTGAAGATCGCGGCGCTTTCGATGCTGTTCTTGGGGACAAAGGCTTCCTCGCCAATCGCGTTGAAATCGCGGGCGAGCAATTGCGCCCCGACCACGCCGCGCCAGCCGCCGCGCGCTGCCTGGGTCAGTTCCAGACGGCTCTCGAGGCCCTTGACCTTGAATATCGTGCCGACTTCCGACCCTTCAAATTCGGTGTGCTGATAGTCGGAATAGCCGGCGCGCAGCGTGATATTCTCGAAAAAGCCCGGCAGATCAGCCGAGGCGCGCAAATCGGCTCGGTTCTGCTTGAGGCCAATGGTCACCGGCGGTGCTTGCGGGCCGGTGTCGAGGCCGGGCCGCTCGGGCACGCCATAGTCGCTTTCATAGCGACTGACCGAAAAACCGATATTGCCGCCGTCGCCGATATAGGCAAGGCTGGCGGCGGCGGTCTTGGTCAGGCTCGCGGTATTGGGCACAGTGCCGCTGAGATTGGCGCGATCGGTCAACTGGGCTGCACCAGCCGCATCACCGCCGTCTGCCGCGAGCGCGGCTGCGTCAAGCAATTCGCCGCGCAGGGTGGGGGAGAGCACATAGCCGCCAATCTTGACATCATCGGTCTTGCGGATGCTGCCATCAACATGGAAAACCAGTGTCGACGTCAGCGGCACGTCGAGCGAACCCGCAGCACTGCGATCATTGGCGGCGCTGCCATAGCCGGCCAACGCATCAAGATGGAAGGGCGCTTCCGGCACTTCGCGGGGAATCCGTTTGTCGATGATATTGACCGCGCCGCCAATTGCGTCGCCGCCAAACAGCAGTACCGCCGGTCCGCGCAGCACTTCGACGCGCTGGGCGGTAAGCGGGTCAATCGCAACCGCATGGTCAACCGAGGTGTTCGATGCATCGAGCGATCCGATCCCGTCGGTCAACACCCGCACCCGTGGTCCCTGAAAGCCGCGCAGCACGGGGCGAGAGGCGCCAGGAGCAAAGCTGGTCGCGCTGATCCCGGCCATGCTGGTCAGGCTGTCGCCAATCTGTCCGCGCAAATCCTTGGTCAGGTCATCGCCGGACAATACCGAAGTGCCGGCAAGAATATCGAGCTGTTTGACGTAGCGCGCGGTGACGACGATTTCCTTGTTTTCATCATCATGAAAATCATCATCGGGCTGGGTGGCATCGCTGGTGTCGGCGCTTTGCGCGGCGGCGGGAACGACAGGAACGACAAGAGCGGCGGCGGTAATCAGCAACAGTTTTTTCACACGGATACTCATATAGCAAGAGGGGGAAGAATCAGTTTCTGTGCGCCAAGTAGGGGTTATGATATAATATATCAATCCTAATTTGCGTTGACTCGGCAAAGCGAGCGAATTTTGCTATAAACGGCTGGCAACCGGAGAGGAGCGCGATGATGGTGGAGTGGAAAGAACATGGATATCACAGCATAACCCCCTATTTGACGGTCGATGACGCAGAAGCGGCGATCGCATTTTATACAAAAGCCTTTGGCGCGACCGAACATATGCGCCTGCCGATGGGCGACAGGATTGGCCATGCCGACCTGCTGATCGGCGACAGCCATGTAATGCTGTCCGACGAATTTCCCGATATGGACAAGCTGGGCCCGAACAGGCGCGGCGGCGCGACCGCCAGTCTGATGATCTATGTACCCGATGTCGATGCGGCCTTCGCCAGGGCGGTTGCTGCCGGTGCCGAAATCGTCCGGCCGGTGGAGGACCAGTTTTACGGTGACCGGTCGGGATGGCTGAAAGACCCGTTCGGCCACGAATGGACCTTGTCGACTCATGTCGAGGATGTGTCGGAAGCGGAAATGGGTCGCCGGATGCAGGAGATGATGGCGGGCGAGGGGGCTTAGCGACGCTTTTCCCTCCCTGAAGCGAAGCTTCGGGGAGGGGGACCGCGCGAAGCGTGGTGGAGGGCCCCCTCCGTCAGCCGTTCCGGCTGCCACCTCCCCATTGCTGCGCAACGGGGAGGAAAAATTGTGGCTTGCTCCTTTCCGCCGATCGCAACATAGTCACCCGATGACCTTCACCAAGAAAATCCTGCTGCTCGGCTCGGGCGAACTGGGCCGCGAATTCACCATCTCCGCCAAACGGCTCGGTGCCTATGTGATCGCTTGCGATTCCTATGACGATGCGCCGGCGATGCAGGTCGCCGACGCCAGCGAGACTTTCTCGATGCTCGACGGCGAACGGTTGCGCGCGGCGATCGAAAAGCATCAGCCCGACCTGATTGTGCCCGAGGTCGAGGCGATCCGCACCGAAATCCTCGCCGATATGGAGGCAGAGGGTTTCCACGTCGTGCCGTCCGCCCGCGCCACCCAGCTGACGATGAACCGCGATGCCATTCGTGATGTCGCAGCCAAGGAACTCGGCCTGACCACCTCGCGCTATCATTATGCCGAAAGCTTTGCCGAAGTCGCCAGCGCGGCAGCGGATATCGGATTGCCGCTGGTGATCAAGCCGGTGATGTCCTCCTCCGGCAAGGGGCAGAGCAAGGTCGATAGCGCCGACAAGCTGGAAGCGGCCTGGAATTACGCCGTCGCCAATATGCGCGGCGACCGGGCGCGGGTGATCGTCGAGCAATTTATCGACTTCGACTACGAGATCACCCTGCTGACCGTCAGGACAAAAGACGGCATCCTCTTCTGCCCGCCAATCGGCCACCGGCAGGAGCGCGGCGACTATCAGGAAAGCTGGCAACCGGCGGCAATGACCGACGCAGCGCTCGCCTCGGCCCAGGATATGGCGCGCAAGGTCGTCGAAAATCTCGCCGGTGACGGCAAGGGCTGGGGCCTGTTCGGGGTCGAATTTTTCGTGACCAAACAGGGCAAGGTCATCTTCTCGGAAC
>JAGPVK010000398.1 GCA_018067055.1 Sphingomonadales bacterium
ATCTGACGGTTTCTAAAGGGACAAAGGCTGGTGCGTTTTTGTGACTTGTGCGGCGCAGGTCAGCCGTTAAGCCATAAAAATGAACAGAAAGCGAAATTTTGACCGCTGATCCATCCCGAGAACGGGCTGCCGCCGGGGGGATCACGCTGGCGTTGGTTGCGTTTGCCGGTTTCCCGCTCGGCGATGCCGTGATCAAGTCGATGGCCGGAGACTGGCCCGCACCGGCGGTGGCCGCACTCCGGTTTTCGATCGGCGCCGTTGCGCTCGCGGTGATCCTGTTCATGCGGGAAGGCCGTCGCGGCTTTCAGGTCAACCGGCCCTGGCTCCATGTCGCGCGCGGATTTGCCCTGTTTGTCGGGACCATCAGTTTCTTCTCCGCGATTTATATCATGCCACTGGCGGATGCGGTGGCAATATCGTTCGTCAACCCGATCCTCACCGCTCTATTTTCCGGCTGGTTTCTCAAGGAAAGCATGCCACCGCGGACCTGGGTCGCGACGATCATCGCCTTTGTCGGGGTGCTGATCATGCTCCGTCCGAATGTCGCAGCCTTTGGCTGGGTCGCCATCTTGCCGCTTATCTCGGCTTTTGCGATGTCGACGATGCTGATCCTCAACCGGATGGTATCGACGCAGCGGTCGATATTCGCAGCGCAATTCTACATCGCTTTCTGGGCCGCCATATTCCTGGTCATTGCCGTCGGCATCGGGCACTGGCTCGTCCCGGTCATGGCCGTCCCCGGACCGCCGGACTGGGACGTCGTCCTGCGCTGCCTGCTGGTGGCACTGACCGCCACCGGCTGCCATTTCCTGCTGTTCATGGCAACGATACGAACAACCGCTGCGGCAATCGCTCCGATCGTCTATATCCAGCTGCTGATCGCGACGGCGATCAGCGTCTTTGTCTACGGAGATCCGATTGACCGAACCGCGATGCTGGGAGGGTTATTGATAATTTTCAGCGGCTTGCTGCTCTGGCGCAGCGCACGCCGGGCAAATACCGTGCTGGAAGCCTAGGAGGTTCCGCAGACTTGCTGCAAAAGCTTGAGATGGTCTTCAACGCTATTTTCAATCGAATAAGCTGTCGCACAGGCGCGTAGCGGTTCGATCGGCTGAGGCGAGTCGATCTCGTTGCTTATGGCTTTGGCCAGTGCTTCGGGATCATGGACGGGCACCGTGTGCTGGCCAATCTGATTCAGCAACTGCGTCAAGCCTGTCGAACAATCGGTTGCAACAACCGCACAGCCTGTCGCCATGGCTTCTATCGGAACGGCCGGAAACCCCTCCCAGCGTGAGGACAGGACAAGAATATCCGATCGACTGAAATAGGGCGTCACATCGTCGACAAATCCCCTGAATTCGATCCGGTCCGCCAGACCCAATTTCTTGGTGAAGCGCTTCGCTTCGTCCAGAAGCGGGCCATCGCCTAAAATCGTCATCGACCAGGGGCGATCCGCTATGCGGGCAAGTGCTGCAATAAGGGTCATATAGCCCTTCTGGGGCGCTATCCTTCCAACAGCGAGCAGTCGCGGGGCCAGTCCGGGCGCGCGGGCTATGCGATGCTCACCCGACGCCAGCATGTCGGCGTGCACGTAGGGATTGGGCACCGCATGAAACTTGTCCGCCGCGCGCGGATAGGTTTGTGCATAATTTTCAGCATCAGCCGCACTGAGGGTAAGCGACATGTCCCCCAATCTTGCGGTGAGTCCAAATCGCCATGTCCGGTAGACTTTCACCCAATGATTGAATCCGGGGCGCAGCACCGGATTGGTAATTTTCTGAATGATCTTGGTCGGGATATCAGCGGCCAGTTTTCGCGCGATCACCAACGACAGATTGGTCTGATTGCCGGCAGAAAAAATTGCTCTTGGTCGGTGCTTGCGCATCATGCCTGCGACAGCCGGAATCTGCAGGAACAACTGCACCCCTCGTCCGCCAATCCTGGGCGTCGGCACAATCCGGATTTTCACATTCGAAGCGATAAGATGAGCGACTGGACCATCTGCCTTGGTCAACCATAATTCGGTTGATATGCCGCGTTTGGCCATGCCATTGGCGAGCAGGATGGCTACGCGGTCCAGTCCGCCATTGCCTGGTTCGTAAAGAAAATGGACGACGGGTTCTGAATTGTTCATCGATTGTCCGATGAAGGTGGATCCGTAAATTTACGCATGTATCACAAAATCGGAATGGTTGTGCTGGCCTCTGGCCAAATCACCAGCTTGTTCTGCAATCGGAACAGATACTCCCGACATTTGACTGCGAAAACCTTTCATATATCCAACGCGACGTTTGCTGTCATGGCTGGGAAAGAGAGGGGACCAAATTCAAAATGCTACCGAAAAGTCTGTGGTTGGCGCGTTAGCTAATCGCTTCCGCCAGGACTGTCAGGCCTTTTTCGTCGACCTGGGCAAAGCCACCCCGAACCGAGATTGTTTCCGGCGCAGCGCCTTCGCTGGCATAGATGACCAGATCGGCGTCGCGGATCGTCGACATCACGCCGGCATGATTGGCAAGCACACCAAAATCACCCTCGGTACCGGGCACAACCACCATGAACACTTCTTCCGACCGGACGAGTTTCTCTGGGGTTACGAGTTCGAAATGTAGGTCTGCCATTTTCATTCTCCACCCCTCCTTTTCAAAGGAGGGGTAAGGGGTGGTTCATGAGCAGATTGGCACGATGCCGATCTGCGAATTGGAGGGTGAGAACGGGCCCCACCCCAACCCCTCCCTGGAAGGAGAGGGGCTTGTCTGCTTAAGCAGCTTCAGCTGCCATTTTCTTGCCTTTTTCGATCGCTTCTTCGATGCCGCCGACCATGTAGAAGGCGTTCTCGGGAAGATGATCATATTCGCCTTCGACAACCGCCTTGAACGACTTGATCGTGTCTTCCAGATCGACAAACTTGCCGGGGATGCCGGTGAAGACTTCAGCAACATGGAACGGCTGCGACAGGAACTTCTGGATTTTGCGAGCGCGTTGAACGACCAGCTTATCTTCTTCCGAAAGCTCGTCCATGCCGAGAATGGCGATGATGTCCTGCAGCGACTTGTACTTCTGCAATGTTTCCTGGACCGCACGCGCCGTATCATAATGTTCCTGGCCAACAACGCGGGGTTCGAGAACACGCGAGGTTGAATCGAGCGGATCAACAGCCGGGTAGATGCCGAGTTCCGAAATCGCACGGTTCAAAACGGTGGTTGCGTCGAGGTGGGCAAAGGATGTTGCCGGTGCCGGGTCGGTCAAGTCATCGGCAGGAACATAAATCGCCTGAACCGATGTAATCGAACCCTTGTTGGTCGAGGTAATACGTTCCTGCAGCGCGCCCATGTCGGTCGACAGGGTCGGCTGATAGCCCACAGCCGAAGGAATACGGCCGAGCAGTGCGGACACTTCCGAACCAGCCTGAGTGAAGCGGAAAATATTGTCGATGAAGAACAACACGTCCTGGCCTTCGACGTCGCGGAAATATTCCGCCTGGGTCAGACCGGAAAGCGCCACACGAGCACGCGCTCCTGGAGGTTCGTTCATCTGGCCGAATACGAGGGCCACTTTCGAACCTTCCGACTTAGGATTGCCATCGGCATCCTTGGCGATAACGCCAGCGTCGAGAAATTCGTGATAGAGATCGTTACCTTCGCGGGTACGCTCACCAACACCGGCGAACACCGAGGTACCACCATGGCCTTTTGCGATATTGTTGATCAGCTCCTGAATAAGCACGGTCTTGCCCACGCCGGCGCCGCCGAACAGGCCAATCTTGCCGCCCTTTGCATAAGGTGCGAGCAGATCGACAACCTTGATGCCGGTAACCAGAATTTCATTCTCGGTTGACTGGTCCACAAAAGCAGGTGCTTCCGCGTGAATAGGAGCAGTGGTCTTGTGGCCGATCGGGCCGCGTTCGTCGATTGGCTCACCGATCACGTTCATGATCCGGCCGAGCGTTTCTGGACCAACCGGCATCATGATCTGCGAACCGGTATCGGTCACTTCCTGACCGCGGGTCAGACCTTCGGTCGCATCCATGGCGATGGTGCGAACCGTGTTCTCCCCGAGATGCTGTGCAACCTCGAGCACCAGCCGGTTGCCGTTATTGTCGGTTTCCAGAGCCGAGAGAATTGCCGGAATCTCGCCATCAAAGGTTACGTCGACGACAGCGCCGATAACCTGTGAAATGCGGCCTACATTTTTGGTTTTTGCCATTTTTACGTTTCCTTGCGTACGTGCTTTAGAGCGCTTCAGCGCCAGCGATGATTTCAATCAATTCGGTGGTAATCGCGGCCTGACGGCTGCGGTTGTAAACGATGGTAAGGCTGTCGATCAGGTCGCCTGCATTGCGGGTCGCGTTGTCCATGGCGGTCATCGACGCACCCTGTTCCGACGCGTTATTTTCCAGCAACGCGCCGAAAATCTGAGTGGTCAGATTGCGCGGCAGCAGTTCGGCGAGAATTTCTTCCTCGTCCGGTTCATAGTCCACGGCGCCTTCGGATTCGGAGACAGCACCGTCCAGAACAGCGATCGGGATGATCTGCTGAACCGTGGGTTCCTGTACCAGTGCGGATTTGAACTTGCCGTAAAACAGATGGGCAACGTCATATTTGCCCTCGTTGATCAACGCCGTCAGGTCCGCGGCAATTGCCTTGGCTTCTTCATATCCCGGTGCCTTGACCGTCGACGTGTCGAAATGTTTCAGAATCTGGCCAGGGTAGAAACGCTTGATGATCGGGATGCCCTTGCGGCCGACCATGTAGAACAGCACTTTATGACCTTCGGCGAGCAGCTTTTCGGACTTGAGGCGCGCTTCCTTGACGATATTGGCGTTGAACGCCCCGCACAGCCCGCGGTCAGAGGTCGCCACAACGAGCAGATGGGTTTCAAGCTTGCCGGTGCCAGCCAGCAGTTTCGAAGAATTCTCATCAATCGACACCTTGGAGGCAAGGCTTGCCATCACCTTTTCCATCTGCTCCGCGTAG
>JAGPVK010000403.1 GCA_018067055.1 Sphingomonadales bacterium
CCCCGGCAAGTCGGAAGACCGGATCCCATTTTTCATCATTATATTTCGGCAGGTGTTTTGGCATGGCCGCCGGCAACATCGCCGCCGTATACCCTTTTTCCGCGAGATATTTGATCTCCGCCAGAGTGTTGGAGAAATCGAGTACCGGCAACATCCCGCAGCGGACAAAGCGGTCAGGATGGCTGCCCAGAAATTCATTGTTCCAGTCATTGTAAAGGCGCGCGGACGCCGCTTCGGCTTCTGGATCGTCAAGGCAGTAAAGCCACAGACCCAGGGAAGGAAAGCAGATTTCAGAATCGATGCCTTCCAGTTCCATATCTTCAAGCCGACCGGGGATTTCGCGAATGCCTTTGCGTTCGTTATCACCGAGCGCTTTTTCCCGATGTTGGCCAACACGCAGCTTGTAGATGATCTTGTCCTCGGTCCCGGTGATCAGATATTCGCCTTCCTTGCGCGCGTGGATCGCATGTTTCTGTAACGGGGCAGGCAGGCCAGCGGTAAAAATGTCGGCAGGTTCCATGATGTGACTGTCGGCGCTAAATACAAAGGGCTTCATATCAATATCCTCTCGAATCGGCTTGACTTGGTTGCTAGCTAAGAAATACCTAGTTATATAACTCAATGCAATGGATATCTCGACAATATGCAATTGTGGCGGTAAAGAGATATCTCTTCAGGAGGTTCCGATGGAATTCAAGCCGATGAACGAAACGCTTGCCAGCCGTACGGCGCGCGCGCTCGTGGATATGAGTCTTGCCGCCACGCCGGGAGATTATCTCGGGGCAGAAAATGATCTGCTTGAGAAGTTCGGCATCAGCCGACCGACGCTCAGGCAGGCCGCAAAGATGGTCGAGCGCGACCGGCTGATCAGCGTCCGTCGAGGCACCAAGGGCGGCTTCTTTGCCGAACGCCCTGATGCGAAAGATGCGATCCAGTCTTTGACGCGCTTTCTGCGGCTACGTGGTACCAATCTCGGCAACGTGATGCAGGTTACCCGGCCGGTGTTCGAGGAAGCCGCTGCGGCTGCTGCGAAATTGCGAACAGCAGCGGATATCGAACAGCTGAAGGAATTTGTTTCAGCCATCGACAGCCGGGAAGATTCACGCGAGCTGATTGCGTCCGAAGTGCAATTGGCGCAGCTGATTGCACGGATCAGCGGCAATCCGGTTATCGAACTGGTGATCGAGATTGGCTATAGTTTCGGTCTTAGCGAGCGGGATATCGGACTTTACGGCGACCCTGAGCGGCGCCACCGGACCCGGGAAATGCAACGAAGCCTGCTCAATGCCATTATCATCGGCGATGCAGATATTGCACGGCTGATGATGCAGCGTCGATCGGATCAGTTCGATGAATGGCTGCAATTGGGCGGTGCGTCGCAGGAGATCAGGACATGAGCATCATAGAATATCGGGGCTTTGCGGGGGTACGGTTGGAAGCGGAAGTAGCCGGAGCAGAAGATGATCCGGCGGTGTTGCTCATCCACGGAGCCGGGCAGACTCGCAAGGTTTGGAAAAGCCTGGCCGAAAGCCTCGAAAAGGCCGGCCGCCGAGTGATCAGTCTTGATCTGCGGGGACATGGCGGCAGCGAGTGGCCAGCAGATGGCCGTTATGATTTCGAAGCACTTGTCGAAGATTTGCGGGCTGTGCTCGCGCAAATGGGGACAAGGCCGGTTGTCGTTGCCTCGACGCTGGGTGGCTGGATTGCCTGCGCCGCGCTCGAACGGGATGGTGCTCAGCTGGCTTCCGGTTTGGTGCTGGTCGACTTGCCGGTGAATCTCGATCCTTCCGTCTCGGAAAAGATCGGGGACAAGCTGCGGGAAGCAACCAATCTTGCCCCTGGGCAAGCGCATTGGGACGTCCGGCTGTTCGATGCCTTCGATACCAGCGCCATGACGGATCGGCTAACCGGGGTCGCAGGCAATATTGCAGTGCCAACGCTCTACGTGCGCGGCGGGATGAGCCAGCTGGTCTCGCATTCCGATGCCGTCGCATTTGTCGAACAGCTCCCCGAAGGTGAGTTGATCGAGGTTGAGGATATTGCGATGGTCGTCACTGACGAACGCGCCGACACCCTAGGTGCGCATCTGGTCGATTTCCTCGAGCGTCGTGCGCCGCGAGGTTCGCCCGAATTCAGGCAAGGCTCCGATGCGCGCACTTTCCGTGATGCATTGGGCTGTTTTGCCACTGGTGTTACAGTCGTCACGGCGATCGGTTCTGATGGAGTGCCGATAGGGCTGACGGCGAACAGCTTTACCTCGGTCTCGCTGGATCCGCCGCTGTTGCTCGTCTGTATTGCCAATAATGCAGGAAGCGCGCCGGCATTGCGTGAGGCCAAACGCTTTGCCGTCAATGTCCTGCAAATCGGCCAGCAGCCGACGTCCAATCGGTTTGCCGGCAAGGGCGAAGACAGATTTGCGGCGACCCCATGGGAAGTTGGCGAATATGGTACGCCGGTACTGACCGGGTCGCTGAGCAGCTTCGAATGCGAAAGTCAGGATATCCACGACGGCGGTGATCATTTCATCCTGGTCGGTCGCGTCCTGAAGGCGATCTTCGAACCGCGCCGCGACCCGTTGCTCTATTTTCGCGGTAAATATCGGAAGTTGCATTTTGCTTGACGTCCGGACAAGTCCGCTCCACGATCATGATATACCTAGTTATATAACTAAGAATCGAAAATTGAGAGGAAGCCGCATGGCTTGGTCAAATCAAGACAAGACAGCGATCGTTGGAATCGGATCGACCGATTATTATATGCGCGGCAAAAGCTGGCCACGCACGATCAACGACATGGCGGCAGAAGCGATCATGAACGCTTGCGCCGATGCCGGGATCAGCCACAAGCAAATCGACGGCTTTGCCTATTATTCGACGGCTGGCGCGGGCTATCTGGACAAGTTCGATACCGCGAGCCTGATGGAAACATTGGGTATGCCGCACATCAGCTATTCTGCAACATTGACCAGCGGGGGCGGCGGTTGTCCCGGCGCTATTGGTCTCGCGACTGCGGGTCTGATGAACGAGGATTGTACCTATACGGTGACACTGATGGCGCTGCAGCAATTGCCGCAGCATCGGCTCGGCGTTGTATTCGGTTCGGCCGCGCCGAGTCCGGAAAACAGTTTTCTGCAGCCATCGGGCCTCGTCGGTCCCGGCCATTTGATGAGCGTGCTCGCGCGTCGCCACATGCATCTTTACGGAACGACCCAGGGTGCCTTTGGCGAGGTGGTCATGGCGACCCGCGCCAATACCCACAACCGGCCCAAGGCAATCCGCAAAGCTCCGTTGACCAAGGAAGAATATGACGAATCGGTGATGCTCGCCGATCCGCTCCGACGGCTGGACTTCTGTCTCGAAACCGACGGTGCCGTCGCGGTGATCACCACGACCATGGATCGCGCGAAGGACTGCCGCCACAAGCCCGCCGTTGTCCATGCCTGTGCCCATGGCGGACAACGCGAATGGGGCCGCGCCTTTGCCTGGATGGGCATGCCCGATCCGCATTTTGCGAGCTCGGGGCATAAGTTCACCGCCGACCGTATCTGGGCACAGTCCGGGCTTTCCGCGCAGGATATGGACGTGGCGCTGATCTACGATCATTTCAGTCCGATGGTGCTGATGCAGCTTGAAGACTACGGTTTCTGCGAAAAAGGCGAGGGCAATGACTATGTGCTGTCGGGCAAGCTGCGCTATGATCCAGAGACCGGGACAGGCGTCAACGGCGGCGTGCCGGTGAACACCCATGGCGGCAATTTGAACGAAGCCTATATCATTGGCATGACGCATATTGTCGAAGGCGTCGAACAGGTGCGCGGCACCGCCATCAATCAAGTGAAAGATGCCGAATTTGCGCTCGTTTCGGGCGGTCCGGCCTCGCTTCCCGTTTCCAGCCTTATCCTGCGGAAGGACTGAACCCATGACTTACGGCCCCGCCCGAGCACTTCCCGGTGACCAGATCAAGATCACCACGAACCCTGACACAGAGCCCTTCTGGCAAGCCGCCAAGGAGCATAAGCTGACAGCCTGCGAATGCGGAGAATGCGGTCATTTTCGCATGCCGCCAACCGCAGTATGTCCCGAATGCGGCAGCCGCGAAAAAAAATGGCCCAGCCTTCCCGGAACCGGCACGATCTTCAGCTTTGCGATCTGCAACAAAAATCCGAAAAATGGCGAGGATTATATCTATGTTCCGGTCGTCGTCGATCTCGACGGCGCGCCGGGTACCCGCCTGAATGCCAACGTCTCCGGCTGCGATGCCGATGATGTCCATATCGGCATGAAGGTCGTCGTTGACTGGACCCCGATCCAGGACGGCTGGGTCCTGCCGAACTTCCGCAAGGCCTGATCCATGCTTGGCGATCTGCGCATCATCGAAATTGGCGAGGGAATGGCCGTGCAGGTTGCCGGTCTGATGCTCTGCGAACTGGGCGCGGATGTATTGAAGATCGAACGTCCGGGCGGCGATCCGGCGCGTGGTACGGCGCCCTTTGCCAACTGGAATCGCGGAAAAAGAAGCCTGTTGCTCGACCTCGATACGGCTGTAGGGCGTGCCACGCTGTCTGAACGGCTGGTCAACGCAGATGTATTATTGCACCAGTTCACGCCTGCGCGTGCCAGGGCGCTGGGACTGGATGATGCCAGCCTTGCGGCTGTAAATTCCCGACTGGTCACCTGCGGCATCACCGGCTCGCCATATAATCATCCCGATGTCGAGCGGTCCGATGACGAACTGCTGGTCGCGGCCCGGATCGGGGCGATGTATGAAAATGATGGCCATCGCGCAGGTCCGATCGTCTATCGCTATCAACAGGGTAGCTGGGCCGCGGCGCATCTTGCTGCGGCGGGGATTCTCGCGCGTCTGGTGACGCGGCTTCATTCGGGGACCGGTGGCGGCGCGCACACTTCGCTCTTTCAGGGTTTTATGTCGACGCTGCCGCTTGTCTGGGCGCGGAACAGCCAAGGGCCGATGCCCAACCCTCCTGTCTATCCGTTGGCAGCGCGACCGATTGCGATGCAATTGTTCCAGTGTCAGGGCGGCGACTGGTTGCAAATAATGGATCCCTCGCAACAATTTGATCATGCCTCGTTACCGACGATGTGGGAGGTCATGGCCGAGGGGGTCGAAATAGATACACCCGAAGGACTGGTCGAAGCGTTCAAACGCCGCCCGCTCGAAAACTGGTTGGCCGATCTGCGCGCTGCCGATATCGCGGTCGAGCCTGCCTATCCGATGGGTGAGGTGCTCCGCCATCCCGAGGTGGTGGCCAACCAATATGTGGTCGAGGTCGAAGATCCCGAACTCGGCAAGACTCGCCAGCCAAATGTGCCGTTTCACACCGATGCCGACTTGCCGCAGGGGCGGCCCGCTCCGCGCCCCGGCGAAGGCGGGGAACGGGACTGGATTGCGCCGCTTGCTGCAACTTCAGAGGGCTCCTCGCCGAAGGAAATACTCGAAGGTGTCCGGGTTCTCGATTTTGGCATGTTCCTGGCGGGCCCCATGGGTCCTTCGATGATGGGCGACATGGGAGCCAATGTCATCAAGGTCGAGGCACTGACCGGCGACCGGATCCGATTCATGCACCGCTATTATCAGGCGGCAGCACGCAGCAAGCGCAGCATCGCCCTCGATCTGACCAGACCGGAAGCACAGCCCATTCTGGAACGCCTGATTCAATGGGCAGAGGTCGTTCACCACAATATGCGTTTCAAGGGTGCCGCAAAGCTTGGCCTCAGTGAAGCGGGCATTCGCAAATATAATCCGGATGTGATTTTCAATTATGTCAGTGCCTATGGCCAAAAAGGCGAACGCGGCAACTGGCCGGGCTATGATTCAATATTCAACGCCATCGCTGGCTGGGAGTTTGAAAATGCCGGAGAAGGCAATCGCCCCGTTTTCAATCGCCCGGGGACGATGGATGTCACATCGGCGCAAAGCTGCCTCGTTGAAATCATGGCGTCGCTTTATGCCAAGCGGGCTGGTGGAAAGGGGCACACGACGCAAACCTCGCTGCTCGGAATCGCTGCGTTCACTCAGGGAGAGCGTCTGATTGGTCCGGACGGAGAGCTATCCGAGACCTATCACCTGTTCAGCGACCAGACCGGTTTTTCGCCTTATCACCGGATTTTCGAATGCGCCGACGGCAACTGGATCGCGGTTGCAGCGCACAAGCAGGAGCAAAGATCGGCGCTGCACTCGATATTCGGAGCCGAAGCGGAGAGCTTTGCGCAAGCCGCGAAAACCCGGGATTCTAACGAACTGCTCACCGAGATGGAGGCGGCGCGGGTTCCCTGTGATATTGTCAATTTCGAAAATGCCATGCATCGATTTTTCGACAATCCTCTCAATCGCGAGCTAGGCCTGATTTCGGTGTTGCCACAGCCGGTCTATGGCATGGTCGAACAATTGGGTGCCTTCTGGTATTTCGGTGACACACCCATCATCTTCAAACGTTGCTGTCCCGATATCGGCGAGCACAGCGTCGAGATTTTGCAGGAAATCGGCTATTCGGACGCTGAGATCGCAGAATTCCGTGAACAGAAGATCGTCGGATGATGGCCGATCTTGCTGCCTTGCTGCCGGAGGGCCTCGCGGTTGCCGTCGAAAAAGCGTGCGGCGCGCGTATAACCGAAGTCCGCCCGCGCGGCGGCGGCGGGGCATCGCGCGATGGCGCTGAACTCGATCTGGCATGGCCGGACGGGCGCACGGCGAGCGCTTACATGAACCATGATGTCCACAAGGCAGGAGCGGGTGATGATGCCGCCTTCCTGCGCGAGGCAGCGGTACTGCGTGCCCTGTCGGGGCCACTCGCATCGGCGGGTGTTCGCGTCGCCCCATATTTCGCATCGATACCCGAACAGCGCGCGTTGGTCTGTGGTCTCGTGAAAGGGGAAGATCGTTTCGGCAACCTTGTTGACGCGCAGCAACGCAGTGCGCTCGCGAGAGATTTTATGGCGCAACTCGCTGCACTCCATCGCATAGACGTTGCGAAGGCCCCGGTCGAGGGCATGGGCCGGGTCGAGCCGGCAGAGGCGCTCATTCGGCGGCGCATTGCGACCGTTCGCGAAACCAATAGCGGCAAGGCATGGGATCCGTTGATCCATCTGTCGCTGGACTGGCTCGAAGCGAATATCCCCGACGACATGCCGCCTCCGGTGATCGTCCATGGTGACGCCGGCCCAGGCAATTTTCTTTTTGAGGGAAATCGCGTTACCGCGCTGCTCGACTGGGAGCTGGTTCATTATGGTGATCCGATGGCCGACCTCGCCATGCTCTGCCTGCGGATGCTGTTTCAGGGCTTCGTGCCGTTGCCTGAGGCTTTTGCGGCCTACGAAGCGGCAGGGGGATATCCCGTTGATCTGAAGCGCCTGCGGTTTTGGCGGCTGCTGTTCCAGACCGGGTTTGCACGTCGATCCCGCTATGATGATCCCGATGCGCCACCACCGCCAAATCTGGGGATGAACCTGGTCTATTCGACAATCCATCGCCGGGTATTATCGGAAGCGCTGGCCGACGCTGCTGACGTTGCGTTGCCGCAAGTGGCGTTACCGGAAGCTTTGTCTGGCGCTCATGATCACAGTTACAGCATCGCGCTGGACGATATCCGGAACACGATCGTGCCGCGGCTGACCGATCAGCAAGCTGCCGTCAAAGCGAAGGGCATGGCGCGGCTGATCAAATGGTGGCGCGCGATCGAACGCTTTGGGCCAGGGTTTCAGGCGGCGGAAAAAAGCGAACTGGAAACGGCCCTGAACCAGAAATTTGCAGATCATGTCGCGGCCTGGTCGGCATTTTGCGAGTGCGTGGCGGGTGGCTCGATCGCGATCGATCGCGCCATTATCCTTTGCAACGCTCACGAGACGCGGGAGGCGGCGTTGATGGCGGATGCGATGGGTGGCCTCGCCGCCACGACATTTGCTGCCTTGGAATAAAGTTAGCGATTGGAAAATAATCAATTGATGAAGGTGAAAATACGATGACTGTCGATATTCTGGGTTACAAGGGCAAGCGCGTTGTGGTGATGGGATGCTTTTCGGGGACTGGCGAAGCTTGCGCACGGGCGCTGGTCGAACTGGGCGCCGAAGTCCATGGCGCAGACATCAAGCCCTCGCCGGTCAAGCTTGCGAGTTTCACAGAAGTCGACTTGAAGAGTCCCGATTCGATCGCTGCCGGTATCGCCAGCATCGGCGGCAAGGTCGATGCCTTGTTCAATGTCTCGGGTTTGCCGCAGACGTTCCCCGGAGAGGATGTCGTCACGGTCAATTTCCTTGGAATCCGTGCCTGGACCGAAGGCTGGCTCCCGCATCTCAATCCCGGTGCTGCCATCGTCACCGTCTCGTCGCTGGCAGGCATGGGCTATCTCGGCCGTCAGCCGCTGGTGCGCGAATTCATGGGCATCACCGACTTTGCCGAGGCGCGGCAATGGTATCTGGATCATGCCGAGGAAGCGGGTGATCCCTACACCTTGTCCAAGGAGGCAATCAATACCTGGACGCAGATTAGCGCGACCGAATTGATCGGGCGCGACATCCGTATCAACTGCACAATGCCCAGCCCTATCGATACCCCGATGCTTGGCGAATTCAGGAAAATTGCCGGTGATGCGGTGCTGGGTGCCTTTGCCAAGGCGAAGGGCCGATATTCGACGCCAGAAGAACAGGCGCTGCCATTGATTTTGCTCAACAGTGATGCTGCACGTTTTATCAGTGGCGTGTGTCTGCCGGTCGACGCCGGCCTGGCTGGCGGACTCGCCACCGGTGTGCTGGACATGCAAAAAATGATCGCCGAGGCGATGGCGTCCTAGCTGGCGTGAACGCCAAGCATGATTGCCAGATGATGGGCGGCAGCGGCCTTTAAATTGGCATAGCTGACACCATCCTCGCCGCGACTGATCGGGCCGACGGCAGCAAGCCGTTCCAGCATCATCAAAATCGTGCCGCTGCAGGCGGTCGGTGACAGATCGCCAGGCGTTCGTCCGGCTGCCTGCGCCCGGCTTACCTGCTCGCTGATGGCTTTCATCATTGGCCGTGCCTGCCGCATTCGCGCTTCGTAAAAGCGTGCATCTCCTTCTTCGGCCGCCAGATTGCGGACGACGAAGATATTGCGGTTACGGTTCCAGAGTTCGGTATAGCGATCAACAAACATTCGCGCGTCATCCATGGCTCCCGGTGAAAGCCAGTCCCGGTCGTTCAGCGCTTCCAGTTCGGGTGAGGTTTGCGAAGCACCTTCCAGAGCGGCGAGTACCGCTTCCGGGACCCCCTTGAAATAGACGTAGAAAGTGGCTGGCGACGTGTTCGCAGCGCGCGCGACATCGACCACGGACACATCCCGCAGCCCGTTTGTCTCCAACAGGGCGACGGTCGCGTCGATCAGCTGTTGCCGGGTACGTTGACCCTTGGCTCCCAGCTTTCGGTGCATGCCATCCGGGGCACTTCCATCCGCAGGCTGTTTTTCCGCTATGCTTGGTTGTCGCATCACATTTCCATCCTGAGCCAGATTTTCGTTCTTTTTATCACAGCAGACTTGCGATAAGTCAGAAAATTGACATACCGTCAATTATAAAGCTGAAAAACGAACGATGGTGGGGATTACTGATGAACAGTCTTGGTGGCAAGGTCGCGGTCGTATCGGGTGCTTCCAAAGGGATGGGGCGGCATTTTGTTGCGGCAATGGTAAACGCGGGAATGCGCGTTGCCTGTCTCGCCAGGCCGTCCAGCGAACTGACATCGCTCGCAGCAGAACATGGTGAGGCGGTACTGGTGCTGCCGTGTGATGTCACGTCGCCGGATGCGGTCAATGCCTCTGTCTCGGAAACCGTTGCCCATTTTGGTCGCCTCGATATCGTCATTGCGAACGCCGCGATCTTTCATCCCTTTGCCTTTGAAGCAGGTGACGACACGATTATCCGCAACCATATTGATGTCAACATATTGGGCGTTGCGTGGCTGGTCCGCGCCGCCATACCGCATCTCCGGGAAACAAATGGACAGATTATCGCCATCAGCAGCGAATCCGTCCGCATGCCGTTTCCGATGCTCGCACTTTATGCAGCTACCAAGGCGAGCGTTGAAACGCTGTGCAACGGCCTGCGCGAAGAGCTGCGGTCGGATGATATCCGGGTGACTATCTTGCGATCCGGATCGGTCAGGGGCGGCTCTGGCGGCAACTCCTGGTCGGACGAAACCAAGGCAGCCTTTTTCAAGAAAATTGTCGAGACAGGCCACGCGTCGATGTCGGGAGACGCCGCAATGCCCGAATCCATGGCCAAGGCTTTGCTGGCGACGATTGGTCTGCCACCCGACATCAGCGTTGACCTGATCGAGGTGCGTGCCGCACGCGTCGGTGTTCCAGAAGGTGCCCAGGCGACGATGAGCGAAGCCGGGTGACGGCCCG
>JAGPVK010000486.1 GCA_018067055.1 Sphingomonadales bacterium
ATGAAGGTCGACGCCTATGTTCCGTTCCTGACCGAGGAACGTGCGGTTGAAATGGGGGTCGAGAAGGTCTCGCTGGATGATCTGCTGGCGCGGGCGGACTTCATCACCATGCACACGCCGCTCACCGACCAGACCCGCAACATCCTTTCGGCTGAAGCGCTTGCAAAAACAAAACCCGGTGTCCGGATCATCAACTGTGCCCGAGGCGGGCTGATCGATGAAGCTGCCTTGAAAGATGCGCTGGAATCGGGCCATGTCGCAGGGGCAGCCCTGGACGTTTTTGCACAGGAACCGGCAAAGGAAAATGCCTTGTTCGGTGCTCCCAACCTGATTTGCACCCCGCATCTCGGCGCATCTACAAGCGAAGCACAGGTCAATGTCGCGATCCAGGTCGCCGAGCAAATGGCCGACTATCTGGTCAATGGCGGCGTCGAAAATGCGCTCAACATGCCAAGCCTTTCGGCGGAACAGGCGCCCAAGCTGAAACCCTATATGGCGCTTGCCACCCAATTGGGGTCTCTTGTCGGTCAACTTGCCGCCGACCAGATCAAGGGTGTTGCTGTTGAAGTGGAAGGTGCAGCAGCCGAACTGGACCAGAAGCCGATCACGGCAGCGGTGCTGGCGGGGCTGATGCGGGCCTACAGCGACACGGTGAACATGGTCAATGCACCCTATCTGGCAAAGGAACGCGGCCTCGATGTCCGCGAAATTCGCCATGAGCGTGAAGGCGATTATCACACGCTCGTCCGGGTATCGGTGACCACCGACGAAGGCGAGAAATCGGTTGCCGGCACCTTGTTCGGATCATCCGGGCCGCGACTGGTCGAAATGTTCGGCATCAAGGTCGAGGCCGATCTCGAGGGTGATATGCTGTATATCGTCAATCAGGATCAGCCTGGCTTCATCGGCAGCGTCGGTTCGACACTCGGTGAAGCGGGCGTCAATATCGGCACCTTCCATCTGGGCCGTCGCAGCGATGCGCCGGGCGGCGAGGCCGTATTGCTGCTCTCGATCGATTCGCCCGTGGCCGAGCCCGTGCTCTGGTCGATCTGCAAGCTGGAAGGCGTGAAGACGGTCAAGGCCCTGAAGTTTTGATTCGATAGCCACAGACTCAAGAAAAAAGATGGCCTGAGCCTGTGCTTGGGCTATGGAGCAGGGCCATGCAAAAGCCATCCAATCTCTTGCCCGAAGGGTTTCATGACGCGCTGCCGCCTTATGCCGAGGCGGCGTCGCGGCTGGAGCGCGACGTGCTCGATACGCTGGCCAGCCATGGCTATGCCCGGGTAACGCCGCCGCTGGCGGAATATGAAGATGGGCTGACCGAGCGGATGCAGGGTGGATCGCGCAGCGACCTGATCCGCCTGGTTGACCCGATTTCCCAGCGCACCCTGGCACTGCGACCCGACATGACGATGCAGATCGGACGCATTGCAGCAACGAGCATGGCAGACCGACCACGGCCGCTCAGGCTTAGCTATTCGGGACAGGTGCTGAAGTTGCGCTCCGGGCACTTGCAGCCGGAACGCAGTCGGCTACAAATCGGTGCCGAACTGATTGGCACCGACAGCGTTGTTTCTGCCAGCGAGATTGTCTCGGTGGCGATCGAAGCGCTCGAACGGGCCGGTGTTTCCGGTATCACCGTGGACTTCACCATGCCCGACCTGATCGACATTTTGGCAGCCGGACCATTG
>JAGPVK010000405.1 GCA_018067055.1 Sphingomonadales bacterium
CCGGCTCCGTCCACACCAATATCGGCTTGCGCGCGGCCTGGGTTTCGTCGAGCCGGCGCCGCGGCGCAAAATGGGGGGCGGTTTTCAGCAATTCGTCGCCCGCCTTGGCCCGCTCGGCGACCGAGCGGAAAGCGCCGACAAACTGGTCGATCGCTGCCTTGCTTTCGGTCTCGGTCGGCTCGACCAGCATCGCGCCGTGCACCACCAGCGGGAAATACATGGTCATCGGATGATAGCCTTCGTCGATCATGCCTTTTGCCAGGTCGAGCGTGCTCAGGCCATTGGTGAAACCTTTGTCCGAGAACAATGCCTCGTGCATGCACGGCCCGCTCTGCGCGAACGGCGCATCGAGTACGTCCTGCAGACTGCGCAGGATATAATTGGCGTTGAGCACCGCATCTTCCGAAACCTGTTTCAGGCCATCGGCGCCGTGACTGAGCATATAGGTCAGGGCGCGGGTGAACATACCCATCTGGCCGTGGAAGGCGACCATCCGGCCAAAGCTGTTGCTATGATGGTCTCCGGCAGTTTCCTCCTCGACCAGGTGGAAATGGCCGTTGTCCATTTGCTCGACAATCGGCAGCGGCGCGAAGGGCGCGAGCGCTTCGGAAAAAACCACCGGACCCGATCCGGGGCCGCCGCCGCCATGCGGCGTCGAGAAAGTCTTGTGCAGATTGATGTGCATGGCATCGACGCCAAGATCGCCGGGACGGACCCGGCCGACAATTGCGTTGAAATTGGCGCCATCGCAATAGACCAGACCGCCGGCTGCGTGCACCGCATCGGAAATCGCCTTCATGTCAGGCTCGAACAGGCCGCAGGTGTTGGGATTGGTGATCATCACACCAGCGACATCGGGTCCGAGCCGCGCTTTCAGCGCTGTCAGGTCGACCCGGCCATCGCTGTTGGCGGGAATATCCTCCACCTTGTAGCCGGCAAAGGCGGCGGTCGCCGGATTGGTGCCATGGGCGCTTTCCGGGACCAGAATCACTTCGCGGGCATCGCCGCGCGCTTCCAGCGCCGAGCGGATCGCCAATATGCCGCACAATTCCCCGTGCGCACCGGCCTTGGGGCTCATCGCAACTGCCGGCATGCCGGTCAGCATCTTGAGCCACTCTGCCAGTTCGTGGATCAGTTCCAGCGCGCCCTGGACGGTTTCGACCGGTTGCAACGGGTGGATATCGGCAAAGCCCTTGAGCCGCGCCATTTTCTCGTTGAGCCGCGGATTATGCTTCATCGTGCAGCTGCCGAGCGGGAACAGGCCGACATCAATCGCATAATTCTGGCGACTGAGGCGAGTATAATGCCGCACCGTCTCGCCTTCGGACAATCCGGGAATAGCGATTGGCGCTTTACGCTCGAGGCCACCGAGACGGCTTTCGACCTGTGGCGCTTCCGGCAGATCGACGCCGCTGCGGTCCGGCGAACCGGTTTCGAAAATCAGCGGTTCGTCGACCATCAACGCGCGATTGCCGGTGTGGGTGGTGATTGTATCCTGATCAGGCATGGTCAAATCGGCTTCCTGTTTGGTCGGACGTCCTTCTGCGAGCATGTTCATGACAGGGCTCCTTCCAGAGCGGTGGCCAGGGCCTCGATCTCGCCATCGGTCGATGTTTCGGTAACCGCGACGATCAAACCTTGAGCAAGCTGATCCTCATCCGGATATAGCCGGCCCAATGACACACCGGCCAAAATTCTCTGGTCGGCAAGCTGCCGGACGATGGCCCGCGCATCCTTGTCGAGAACCAGCGTGAATTCATTGAAAAAACTGTCATTCAGCAGTTTGACGCCGCTGATCGCTGCCAGCCGGTCCGCGGTCATCACCGCTTTCTTGTGATTGAGCATCGCCAGCTGGCGCAGACCTTTTTCACCGAGCAGGGTCATATGCGCGGTGAAGGCCAAGGCGCACAGCCCGCTGTTGGTGCAAATATTGGAGGTCGCTTTCTCGCGGCGAATATGCTGCTCGCGGGTGGACAGGGTCAGGACGAAGCCGCGCTTTCCTGCGGCATCGACGGTCTCGCCGCACAGTCGGCCGGGCATTTGCCGGACATATTTTTCCTTGCAACCGAACAGTCCGACATAGGGACCGCCGAATTGCAGACCGACGCCAAGCGACTGGCCTTCGCCAACCACAATATCCGCGCCCATTTCGCCCGGAGAGGTGATCGCGCCGAGTGCGACCGGTTCGGTGACCACCGCGATCAGCAATGCCTTGTGCGTCTTTGCCTTGGCCGCCAGTTCCGACAGATCGGCGATGCGGCCGAGGATGTCAGGATATTGCACCACCACGCAGCTGGTATCATCATCAATCTGGTCAAGCAGACTGGCACCATCGGTAGCCGCTTCGAGACATGGGGCCTGATAGGACAGATTGTCCTTGGTGAAGCGCGCCATGGTTTTGGCAACCGAGACATAATGCGGATGCAGTCCCGAGGACAGGATCGCCTTGCTGCGCTTGGTGATCCGCCGCGCCATGGTGATCGCTTCCCAGCAGGCAGTCGAACCATCATACATCGAGGCATTGGCGACATCGACGCCGAACAGGCGCGCGACCTGGGTCTGGAATTCAAACAGGGTCTGCAGCGTGCCCTGCGCGATTTCCGGCTGGTAGGGGGTGTAGGCGGTCAGGAATTCGCCGCGCTGGATGATATGATCGACGCTGGCCGGAACATGATGGCGATAGGCCCCTGCGCCGAGGAAAAACGGCATGTCGCCAGCGGCGTGGTTCTTTTTCGCCAGCGCCTTCATATGCGCTTCCACCGCCATCTCCCCTGCATGCATCGGCAAGCCGTGGATCGGGCCGTTCAGCCGGGCTTCCTCCGGTACATCGACGAACAGATCGTCGACCGATTGCGCGCCGATCGTTGCCAGCATCGATTGCCGGTCGTCGGGAGTCAGCGGGAGATAACGCATATTCTTTCCTTCAATTTGACCCTTTCTGTTCAGAGAAAGGGTTGGGGTAGTGTGGTGCCGCTTGTCGCTGCGCGAGCGATGCTGACGCATCGCCACCACCCCTTGATCCCCTCCTCTGAAGAGGAGGGGCGATTGGTTACAAACCCTCGACGAAGGCCTTGTAGGCTTTCTCGTCCATCAGATCGCCGAGTTCGTCCTTGTCCGAAAGAGTCAGCCGGAAAAACCAGCCGTCTTCCTCGGCCGATGAATTGACCAGACCGGGTTCGTCTTCCAGCGCTTCGTTCACTTCGATCACTTCGCCGGAAACCGCCGCATAGACGTCAGAAGCGGCCTTGACCGATTCCACCACAGCGGCATCGTCGCCCTGCTCCAGTTCGGTGCCAACCTCGGGCACTTCGACAAACACAATGTCGCCCAGCTGTTCCTGCGCATAGTCGGTAATACCGACGGTCGCCGTGTCGCCCTCGACCTCGACCCATTCATGTTCATCGGTAAAATATCGGCTCATGGTCAGTTCCTCTTCCTGTCAATCTATTGCTTGGGTTTGCGGTAATATTGATGCGGCACAAACGGCATATCGGCAACGGTGCAGGCAATTTTCTTGCCGCGCTGTTCGACGATGATCGCGGTGCCGGTTTGCGACAATTCCATCGGCACATAGGCCATGGCAATCGGACGCTGCAGCGTCGGAGAAAAGCCGCCGCTGGTGACATTGCCGATGGTGGCGCTATTGTCATCCACCACCAAGGCCCCTTCGCGAACCGGCTGCCGACCGTCGACAAACAGCCCGACGCGTTTCGTCGCAGCCTTGTCCGGATATTGCGCAAGCACCCGCTCGGCACCAGCAAAATTGCCTTCTTCGCGACGCGCTTTCGACAGCGCAAAGCTCAGATTGGCTTCAACCGGCAAGATATCAGGATTCATGTCATGACCGTAGAGCGGCAGGCCAGCCTCCAGACGCAAACTGTCGCGGGCGCCAAGGCCAATAGGCCGCACCTCTTCAAGGTCGGTCAGAGCCCTTGCCAGCGCCACTGCATGTTCGGCAGGCACGCTGATTTCAAATCCGTCCTCGCCGGTATAGCCGGAGCGACTGATGCCGAGCGGGATGCCACACCACAGAAACGGACCAGCTTCCATGAAATATAGATCGGTTGGCAGTGGCCCCTCCGGTTCAGCCGGATCGATACCGAGCTTGGCCAGCGCTGCCGCTGCCTTGGGGCCCTGCAGCGCCAGAAGCGCAGCATCTTCCAGATGATTGAGCGTCAGGCCGTCCGGCAGATTTGCCTGCAGATAGGCGATATCATCATGTTTGGTCGCGCCGTTGACCACCAGATAAAGATGGTGACCGGTGTTGGTGACCATCAGGTCGTCCAATATCCCGCCATCCTGAGCGAGCAGCAAGGTGTAGCGGATCTTGCCCGGAGCCAGCGCCGACAGATTGCCCGGCGTGATCCGCTCCAGCGCGTCGGCCGCACCCTCGCCGATCAGCTGCAATTGCCCCATGTGGGATACATCAAACAGACCCGCTTCGGTGCGGGTCCAGATATGTTCGGCCATCACGCCTTCATATTGCACCGGCATTTCATAGCCAGCGAACGGCACCATTCGTGCGCCGAGGCTGCGATGCCAGTCGCCAAGCGGCAGTTGTTTCAGATTTTCGCCAATTTCACTCATCATATTTCCGCATCAAGAAGACAGCCCGCAGCAAAGCCCTGCAAAACTGCCCCCTCTGTCACGGAACCTGAGAGTTTCATCCTCCTTCGCCAAGGCTTCGGCGGACAAGCCCACCGGCACAAAAGCGACAAGGATTTACCCCTTCGGTGGCCCGCCGTCGCTAAAGCTTCGGCGAACTCTTTCCAGAGCGCTTGTGAGACGGTTGCGGTCCGTTTGCCTGAGAGTTTCCGGGGCGGTTGCTCCTTCGGCGGCTTTTCGGTCTGTTGGGATAGAAAAACACTCTCCCGCAACGCCCCATGACCCTTGCCCGGAGGCACTGATCAAAAAGCAGTCTCTTGAGTGGATCAGCGGGTTGGAGGAGTCAATGATTCTGTTGTGCAGTGCGGAAAAATATCAAGACAGCGCGAGCGGGCTGCGCATCCAGTATCCATGCCTGAACATTACCACAGCCACGCTCCGACTGCGCGCTGACGATTTCGACGGGAATCTATCCTCCGGACTGCATATTGGTAAAGGCGACGAAACTGGGATCGGGCAGCAATATTTCCACGATATCGCGAATGACTTTCTGACCATTGGCGCCGTTGGTAAAAATCACCGCTCCGTTGCCGGTGACGGGATTGAAGAAACCAAGCGTATGTTCGCCCTCGTCGCCACCGCCATGCATGACAATCAGGTTTTCCGGCGTATCATACACGGTCCAGCCCGCGGTAAAGCCGAGGCTCTTGGGGCATAAGAGCGGCGATACCCGACCTTCCTGGCATATCTGATATTTCAGATTGTCGCGCGGTATCCAATAGGTGGCTGCGCGTTCTGTCGTGACCGGGTTGGCCATGACCCAGATCATGAACCGGGCATAATCACCGCTACTGCTCCAGACATCGTCAGCCGCATTCCAGGCCGTTCGGCGAGACGCGAAGCTGTGCTCGCCCGCCTTGTTCTGTGACATCGCGATGCGACCATCAAGCCAGGGCCTGTCGGTGAATGTGGTTTCGTTCATGCCCGCCGGTCTGAATACCGTTTCCGCCACCAAATCCTCCAGCGGTCGACCCATTTTGTTTTCGATGAAGTGGGCAACATATTGCAGCCCTTCTCCGGAATAGCCAAATTCTGTACCGGGATCACTCTGGAATTTCAGCACGTTATCGGTCAGATACCGCCAGTTGGGCAAGCCGGTCCGGTGGGTCAGGGCAATGCGCGGTGTCAGCAGCTTGTGGCGCGGGTCATCCTTCAGGTCCGGATCGACCCAGGCACTGGCCATGCTGTCATCCATTGCAAAGGCGCCGCTCTCAGAAAGCCGCACCACCGTTTCCGCGACGATCGATTTGGTCATCGACGCAATATTATAGAGTGTATCGGGTGTCGCCTTTTTGCCCGGTTCGGATTCGCCCGCAGCATATCTCCACGCCAATTTCCCGTCTTCAATATAGGCGATCGAGGCACTGGGCACGTCATTTTCTGCCAGCGAAGATTGGACCTTCTGAACCACGCGGATTCGCAGAGCCTCTGCATCGGTACTGACCGATGACTTTTGCGACTGTTCGTCATTAGCAGCCATGGGCTGCGCCATCAGATTGGAATGAAAGAGCGACAGCATGCATGCTGCCCCGATGAACAAATTCTTACCCACTAACGACTCCCTTGAATGTGCTGGTGTCCTAATACAGTGAAGCAATCTGATTTCAATCCGATTCAGAGTTTTTCGGGCCGATGTCAGACCCTGGTGCAGCAGCCCGTCAAACCATCTGCCAAACAGCGTCATTCTCGTGGACATATGCACCGGGAGCACTGTTCGCCATCAACACCTCAATCGCAGCGGCAACATCGCTGGCCAGGATCGAACGGTAGCGGCGGAATTTTCCGTGCAACAGCAAGTCCATCAGCGGACTGGCGGCAATGGCGAGGCTTTCGCCAAGACGGTTTTCGTTGGTGCGTTCGCCGCGCAGCAGGCCGGGGCGGATGATATCGAGGCGATCGAATTTTTGCGCGCGGAGCAGATCTTCGGCCTCGCCCTTGGTCTTCAGGTAGAAGCTGGAGGCGCTGCTGTCCGCCATGGTCGACGAAATCGAGATAAATTGCTTCGCACCCGCCGCCTTGGCCGCAGCCGCCACCGCGCCGACCAGATCGCGGTCGACCGCAGCAAATTCTGCCTTCGATCCCGCTTTTTTCATCGTCGAGCCGAGGCAGGAGATCACAATATCAGGTTTGATCCTGGCGATCGTCGCCGGCCAGTTTTCCTGCAGCTGGACATGGACTTTCGCTTTGCCGACATCCTCCCGATAGGGCCGCCGGAGCAGCAGGTGGAGGGCCTTGTCCCTGCCCTGCTCGACCAGATTGCGAGTCAGCAGCCCCCCAATCAGGCCGGTGGCACCAACGATCAGGATTTTATCGGCCATGGTCAGGGTCTCCGCATTCTCTCTATATTTAGCATGTCATACCAGCGGAGGCTGGTATCCAAAGCAATATTCGCGGGACTCGCTCATTTGGGTTGGGCCCCAGCCTGCGCTGGGGTGACGGGATCAATCTTGGCCTACCATCTCGCCAAATATCTCCTGGTGCCGGTTGCGGGCATAGCGATCGGTCATCCCGGCAAGGAAATCGGCAATATGGCGGATACGCGCCGGCTCTGCTTCCGGCAGGGCCGCGGCCCAGCTGTCCGGCATAAGTTCCGGTTGCTCGCGATAGGCGGCCACCAGATCGGCGACCATCCTCTTGCCTTCTTCCGCCGCCGCCATCTGTTTGGGGTGATGATAGAGATTTTCGTACATGAAGCCTTTCAGCGCGCGTTCTTTCTCTGCCATCTCTTCGGAAAAGCCGCCGATCATCCGGCCCGCCTGTCGCACGTCGGTTGGCGTTTGCACGGCCAGCAGCTTGAGCCTTTCGCACGTGGTTTCCAGCACGTCATTGACCATCAGTCCGATCTGGTCGCGGATCAGCTCCGGCAACAGCCGGTCAGGCGAGACATCGGCAAAACGGTCGCCGATCACCTGCCAGCGTTCGGCAATGAACGGCAGTTCGAGCAATTGATCGAGCGTCAGCAACCCGGCCCG
>JAGPVK010000413.1 GCA_018067055.1 Sphingomonadales bacterium
GGCACCTTCGCCAATATCGACCCGAAAGTGGAAGAGCATGTTGCCGAGAAACTCGGCCTGACCGTCGAGCCAATCTCCACCCAGGTGATCCCGCGCGACCGCCACGCACAATTTTTTGCGACGCTCGGCGTCATTGCCTCGTCGGTGGAACGGCTCGCTGTCGAAATCCGGCACCTGCAGCGCACTGAAGTGCTCGAAGCCGAAGAATATTTCTCGCCAGGCCAGAAGGGCTCGAGCGCGATGCCGCACAAGCGCAACCCGATCCTCACCGAAAATCTCACCGGCCTCGCCCGGATGGTGCGCAGCTACGCCCTGCCCGCGATGGAAAATGTCGCGCTGTGGCACGAGCGCGATATTTCGCACAGCTCGGTCGAACGGATGATCGGACCGGATGCGACGATCACCCTCGATTTCTCACTGGTCCGCTTGACCGGCGTGATCGACAAGCTGCTGATCTATCCCGAACGGATGCAGAAGAATCTCGACCGCATGGGTGGCCTCGTCCACTCGCAGCGCGTGCTGCTCGCCCTCACCCAGGCCGGCATCAGCCGCGAGGACAGCTACCGCATCGTCCAGCGCAACGCGATGAAGGTTTGGGAATCGGACGGGGAAATCGCTCTGCTCGACCTGCTCAAGGCCGATCCCGATGTCTCCGCGAAACTGTCTGATGCGGAACTGGAAGAGCGCTTCAATCTTGATTATCATTTCAAGCATGTCGACACGATTTTCGCCCGCGTCTTTGGCGAATAGGTCCGTTTTCGGTAACGTTGCATAGCATCTGGTCACCCGCCTTCTTTAGGGCTAGGATGGCGGGCACACGGAAAGAAGGTGAAGCATGCAATTTATCAAAATCCTGTTCTGGGTTCTCCTGCTGGTCGCAACCTTCATCTTCTGGTGGACCAATGAGGCACGGGCATCGCTGGATCTTGGCGCAGCGGTAGTTGAAGCCCGGGTCTCGACCTTCGTTGTCGGCGCATTTCTGATCGGCTTCCTGCCGACCTGGCTATTGTTGCGCGGATCCAAATGGCGGCTCTCGCGCCGGATCAAGACTCTGGAAGATGCTGCGAAACCGGCAACCGCTCCCGCTCCGGCGGCAAGTCGTGCGCCAACGCCGACCGCTGCTACAGAGCCTGCACCCGCTGTTTCATCGGTCGATAGCCCGAAAGCATCGGACCTATGAGCAATCCAATCTTCGTCGCGCTCGACACACCCGATCTCGACCGGGCGATCGAGATTGCGAAATCGGTCAAGGGCCATGTCGGCGGATTGAAACTCGGCCTGGAATTTTTCTGCGCCCATGGCCATCATGGTGTGCACGAAATCCAGAAGCTCGGTCTGCCGATTTTTCTCGATCTGAAATTGCACGATATTCCCAACACCGTGGCCAAAGCGATGCAGGCGATCAACGTGCTGGAGCCCGCCATTGTCACGATCCACGCATCCGGCGGGCGGGCGATGATGGAAGATGCCAAGGCTGCAGCCAACGGTCATACCAAAGTGGTCGGCGTGACCCTGCTCACCTCGCTCGACGAGCGCGACATGGACCGGATCGGCTATAGCGGCACACCGCATGACCAGGTTGAGCGGCTCGCCGGACTGGCGCAAGAAGCAGGCCTCGACGGCATCGTCTGTTCCGGTAACGAAGTGAAAGCGGCGCACAAGCTGTGGAAAGACGGTTACTTCGTCGTCCCCGGACTGCGCCCCAAGGGCGGCGCCCTGGGCGACCAGAAACGCGCAGTCACCCCGCAGCAGGCCCGCGACAATGGCGCGAGTGTGCTGGTTATCGGTCGCCCGATTACCGGCGCGGACAATCCCGGAGAAGCCGCGCGGGCGATTGAATCGACGCTTTAATTCTCCGTCGTGCCAGCGTAGGCTGACATCCAACCCAATGTTGCGGTTCAAATTAAGATTGGTTTAGCCCCCAGCCTTCGCTGGGGCGACGAATGAACGAAAATTTATATGAAAACACAAATCAAAATCTGCGGTCTCTCCACCGAAGCCTCGATCGACGCAGCTGTCGAGGCGGGCGCGACCCATGTCGGACTCGTCCATTTCGAAAAAAGCCCGCGCCATGTCTCGCTGGAACGCGCGCAGCAACTGCGCGGCTATGCGGGTGACCGGATCAAGACGGTTTTGCTGCTGGTCAATGCCGACCCCAAACTGACCGGCAAGGCGATTGCCGAGGTCCAGCCGGATATCCTGCAATTTCATGGCGGCGAGACCCCTGAATGGGTCAAACTGGTGCGCGGCAAATCGGGCCTGGAAATCTGGAAGGCGGTCGGGGTGCGCGACCACGCGGGTCTCCTTAAAACCAATCGCTATGTTGGCGCCGTCGATCGCTTGCTGTTCGACGCCCCGGCCAGGGCCTTGCCCGGCGGCACCGGCACCTCGTTCGACTGGTCCTTGCTCGCCAGCCACCAGCACCAGGTCGACTGGGGCCTCGCCGGCGGCCTTGATCCCGACAACGTCATAGATGCCCTTAACACCACCCATGCGCCCCTAGTCGACGTATCCTCCGGCGTGGAATCCGCGCCCGGCGTCAAACAGGTGGACAGAATCGCCGCCTTTTGCCAAGCGGTGCGGGAATTTGATGCGTCACTTCGTTAGCGGGCCGTTAGCACTGAGCTTGTCGAAGTGCGCTCTGCGACGATAGGCGTCCTTCGACAGGCTCAGGACTAACGGATAAACCCATGAACGACCTACCCCCAAACAGCTATCGCAACATGCCCGACGACCGGGGCCATTTTGGCGAATTCGGCGGCCGCTATGTCGCTGAAACGCTGATGCCGCTGGTCCTCGATCTGGAAAAGCACTATCGCGCCGCACAGGCCGACCCGGCGTTTGAAGAACAGTTCAACGACCTGCTCGAACATTATGTCGGCCGCCCGAGCCCGCTCTATTATGCCGAGCGCCTGACCGACCATGTGCGCGAAACCGCGCCCGAGGGCAAAGGCGCGCAAATCTGGTTCAAGCGCGACGAGCTCAACCACACCGGCGCGCACAAGATCAACAATTGCATCGGCCAGATCCTGCTCGCCCTGCGCATGGGCAAGACCCGGATTATCGCCGAAACCGGCGCCGGCCAGCATGGCGTGGCAACCGCGACCGTCTGCGCTCGCTTCAACCTGCCCTGCACCATTTTCATGGGCGCGACCGATGTCGCGCGGCAGAAACCCAATCTGTTCCGGATGAAACTGCTCGGCGCGGAAGTGGTGTCGGTGACCAGCGGCGCAGCAACGCTCAAGGACGCGATGAACGAGGCGCTGCGCGACTGGGTCGCCAATGTCCACGACACTTTCTACATCATCGGCACCGCCGCCGGTCCCCATCCCTATCCCGAACTGGTCCGCGATTTTCAGAGCGTGATCGGCAAGGAAGCCCGCGCCCAGATGCTGGCCCGGATCAACCGCCTGCCCGATCTGCTGGTCGCTGCA
>JAGPVK010000210.1 GCA_018067055.1 Sphingomonadales bacterium
ACAGGCTCAGGACTAACGGTATTATGGGAATTGCCCTATTCTCGTTAGGGGTGAGCCTGTCGAATCCCGCCTCGCCTCTAAAGGTGCGGATGGCCTTTTGCGGAAAAACGCCCGTGGACAGTCTCGGGACTGAGGGTTTTAACCGCTCCCTACGACCATGACCCAACTACTTCCGGTCCTGCCCGCCAGCCAGCACCCCGGTTTCCGGAGTCGAATTGCGCGCCTGAGGGATATTCTGAAAGCTCCCCTTGTCCGCCATGTCCGGCTTTTCCCGCTGCAGGATACGCCAGATCGAGAACAGCAGGATCAGCAGATGGGCACCCATCATGGTCACGAACAGCGCCAGCGGGCCGGAGAGCGTGATCGCAAGGCCGCCGATAAACGGCCCGATGATCGAACCGATCCCGAACACCAGCAGTAGCCCGCCGCTGGTGGTGATATAGTCCCCCGGTCTGGCATGGTCATTGGCATGCGCGACGACGATCGGATACATCGCGTAGATCATCGCGCCCAGCGCCGCGCCAAGCAGAAGATTGGCATTGGCCGTCTCCGGCTGCATGAACAGGAAACCGCTGCCCGCGGCGATCGCGATCAGCGCCGTCAGCACCAGCACCTTGCGCCGGTCGAACCGGTCCGAAGCCCTGCCCACCGGGATCTGGGCGGCGGCGCCCGCCAGGATCGGCAGGCTGCTGAACAGGACAATAGTGGTCAGGTCGAGGCCGATTCGCTGGGCATAGACCGGCGCCAGTGCCGCAAACCCGCCATTGGAAATACCGATCATCAATACGGCAAACACCGCAACCGGCGAATTCTGCCAGAGCTGCAATAGCTTGAGCTTCACTTCGAACAGCGGCGCCGGCGCCCGCCGCGTGCTGATCGCCGTGGGAATCAGCGCAAGGCAATAGAAGATCGCGCCCAGCATGAAATACCAGGCGGTCGACACATCCGCACCGATCAACAGCAATTGTCCGCCCGTGGACCCTGCCAGGTTAATCATTGTATAGGTGCCGAATACCTGGCCCCGTATCGAGGAATCCACTTCCTCGTTGAGCCAGCTTTCGACGATCATCGCCGCGCCCGCAAAGCAGAAGCCGGAAATGCCGCGCAGCGGAATCCAGACCCACGGGCTCGGGAACATGGCCGACAGCAGGATCACGATCGCGGCCGTCGCGGCCAGCACGCTGAACACTCGGATATGCCCGGCGCCTGCAACCAGAACCGGCGTGTAGATGCAACCCAGCACATAGCCGGCGGCCCAGCCGGTGCCGAGCAGACCAAGAGAAAAGGCGCTGAAACCCTCGCTCAATCCGCGGATCGGGAGAATCAGGCCGTTGATTCCGCCAGCGATCAGCAGGAACAGGGAACCGAGCAACAGCGCGCTTAGAGGAAAGAGTCTGCGGGTCATGTCCTGTTGCGCTATACCCGCCAGCCGTGCTGCTGTCGAACACCGCCTGCCGTCCACAGGCTCTGTCTGCATCAGAAAAGAGACGCTTCGGCGAACTCGAAACCCGCAGGGAACCGCAAGCGGTCGATTCCAGGTTCAGACCGGTGGTTGGATATGCTCCGTCCCATTCGGCAGCACCCGATAATCAATCGGCTTGAACGTCCCGCCATTGGATGCGTAAGCCGAACAAGCAGTCAGACCGATTACCAGATCCATCTCCGCCTGCAGCCTGAGACGGTCACCAGACTTGCTGGTCGGCGGTAGCACTTCGATTTTTCCGGTCGCCTGATCCACCGGCACATTCATGAACACATTGAATGCACAGGGAATTGCGTCCTTTTCGACACCAAACGGCGCCAGCGCTGCTGCCAGATTGCCGAAACAGCCGCGGTGCACCGGCTTGTCAGGATAAAAATGCCGAAACGTATCCTCGCTGCACGGAGTCAGCAGGAAATCATGCGATCCCACCGTATCGTCAACAATCGTCAGCATCGGGTTCGACCGGTTCGACCATAGCCGATTGCCGGTGCTCAGCCGGATGGTTTCCTCATAATCAAAGGTCCGGCCGTTCGACAGCACTTCCCGGACGTCCTCGCCATTATAGGCAAGCAGGTCGGACACCTGGCCACCATCCGGATCGATGACGTCGAGATATTCGCCCTTGTTCAGCCGGAACGCGACGCCTGAGCGCGGCGCTATGCGGAAGCTGCTCATGTGCTGCGCCGATCCTGAAACGGGCATTGCCAGTCATCGTCGACCTTGCGACCGCTATACTGGCGCGCTTCGCTGGACTCGCCATATTTTGCCAGCATCGGGTTGATATCGCCGGCCAGCTTCTTGTCGCGGGCCAGGATGGTTTCGCGCATCTTGTCATAGGTCCCATGTTCCCGCAGCCGTTCGAACTGGTCATGCAGATTGAACACCAGCACCGGATGAGCGAAGCGGCGCGCCGGGCGGGATGCATTGGGATGCAGTCCGATGACGAAAAAGGCTTCGCCGCCGAAGCTTAGCGAGAAATGCGGATCCTTGGGGTCGGCGCTGACCCGCTTGTCATAGGTCTGGCCCAGCCAGGCATCCTTGTCCGCCAGCGACTGAATCCGGGTCCACAGCAATTCTTCAAACGCGGCCTCAGACAGATCCAGAGGTCCATCAAATATCACGGCCAGACTGCGCAGACCGTCGCTTGATCCGCGATATTCTTTCGCCCAGCCGAGCAGTTCGCGATGGATTTCCAGGTCGTCCCAGCTGCTTTCCAGACTATTTCCGGCGATCACCTTGAGATTGTCGAGCGCCAAAGCCGATTTCGCCCCGACGCACGGGAAATCGGGCTGCACGATCATCGATGCAAGTGCATCCTTTAGCTCTTCCAGGCGCTTGGTCCGGCAATTCCGGTCCAGCAGTTTTGACTGTTTCATGACCGTGGTTACGCACCAACGGGCGAAGCGTTCCCGGCCCGGAATCGAACGGCCATCAATAAGTGTCCGAAGCTGTTTGTCGAACGTCAGAATGGGGACACCTTTCCTGGTAACATGCTGATCCGGCAGGACCGGCTATAGTCCAATATTACAACAATGGGCACGCCAAATTCAGGTCCCCAACACCAGCTGCGGCCCCGGTCCTTTCAACCCGGCCCGATCCTCGGGATTGTAAAGCGCGCATTTCTTCAGGCTGAGACAGCCGCAGCCGATGCAGCCGTCGAGCCGGTCGCGGATGCGTTCCAGTTCCGCGATTCTTGCCTCGATCACCTTGCGCATCGCCTTGCTGATCCGGGTCCAGTCAGCCTGCGTCGGGGTGCGGCCATGCGGCAGTCTGGCGAGCTGACGCTCGATCTCGCCGATGCTCAGCCCCAGTTGCTGGGCGATCAGCACGAAGCTTAAGCGCCTGATGTCGGAACGCAGGAACCGCCGCTGGCCCCCGCTGGAACGGAAGGGTTCAACCAGACCTTTCTCCTCATAAAAGCGAATGGCGGAGACCGAGAGGCCAGTGCGCGCAGCCAGCGCGCCGATCGTCAGGGCTTTGGTTTCGGGCATATTTCAAGTCTCCGTTTGCCTGTGCTCCGCACTTGATGCGGAGCACGCGGTTGCCGCACCTGTTCCCCGGCGAAGGCCGGGGCCCATCTCCAGAAATCTCGACGGGGCGCGCTGGCAGTTTTCTCTAACTGCCCTAACACCCAGACGTTTCTCCACGAGATGGACTCCCGCCTGCGCGGGAGCACTGAAATAATCTCTTGACCTCAACTTAGCTTGAGGTTGTACGAATCGCAAGCATGGAGAATTGACGGGCTCAAAAAGCCGCCTGCAAAGCGGCAAACATGCTTCCAGTTCTTCCGATAGAATGATGCCGATATTGTGAGGAAAACAGAATATGATACTCAACCAGGTCACCGTCGGGTGCCTCGACTATGATCAATCACTCGCCTTTTATCAAAGGCTTGGCCTCACCCAGATCGTCGACTCACCGCCGCAATATGCGCGGTTCGAGACACCGACCGGCGAGACCTTCTCGATCCACGCGGTGGAACAGATCGGAGCGGTTTCGACCATGATCTATTTCGAATGCGAAGAATTGGACACAAAAGTAGCGGAACTGAAATCCGAAGGCATCGCCTTCGACACCCAGCCCATCGATCAGAGCTGGGGCTGGCGCGAAGCGCGGCTCCGCGACCCGGCGGGCAATCCGCTCTGCCTGTTTTACGGCGGCGACAACCGCCGCTTCCCGCCCTGGCGCATCAACCAATCAACAACGGAGAAAGGTAATGAAAAATGACCAACGGAAAACTGGAGCACGTCAACATAACGGTCAGCGACCCGCAACAGAGCGCCGACCTGCTGCGCGATCTGTTTGGCTGGCATATCCGGTGGGAGGGGCCATCAATGTTGGGTGGCCATACGATCCACATCGGGACGGATGACGACTATATCGCGCTCTACACCAACCCCGACGTTCAGGCGGCGGACCCAAAGTTCAACAAGGGCGAACCGTTGAACCATATCGGCGTGACGGTCGATGATCTCGATGCGGTCGAGGCCAGGGTCGTCGCGGCTGGGCTGGAGCCATTCAACCATGGCGATTACGATCCCGGTCGGCGCTTCTATTTCTTCGACTGGAACCGGATCGAGTGGGAAGTGGTGAGCTACAACTAGCTCATTTCTTCACCCGCCAGTCCTTCGCATAGGTCGATTCTTCGGTATATTTGCGGTGGCTGGCGGCTTCCTGCTCGGCGCGTTCCGCCTCGGTGGAGGCGCGCGCGACGCTTTGCTTGACCATCGCATCGCGGCGGATCGGCAGCAATTGGGCGATCGGGGTTCCGGCGGGCAGGAAATGATCCCCCGTCGGCCCGGTCCAGGCAAAGGGCAGATTGACCAGCGCGTCAAACCGGTCGCAATCGACGAAGCCGGAGAAGCAGGTGAACGGCAGGTCCGGCCGGCTGAGCGGCTGGGTGAACAGCACCGAATAGCCGGGCGGCACCTTGATCCGCCACGGATTGATGAATTTCAGCGGCATCACGCTTTCGAATGGCGGCTGCGGTGCCCCGATCTGCGCCGGGTGATGCTGTTCGATCGGCTGGAACGGCACATCCGGCGCCCAGCCCATCTGGATCGATACCCGGTCTTCCGGAATCCGCAGCTGCACATCGAACGGCAGCGGCAGAACAAAGCCAAGCGAAAAGGCGTCGGTCATCGGCAGGCAGGCCTTGGCGGTCAGCCCCGGCAAGCCATGCGCATCCGGCACGCCCATTTCCCGCTCGAGCCGCTTGAACCAGTCCGGCGCAAAGCGGATCGCCCGTTCCGGCGGCGGGATACGGCCTGCAAGCACGGGATCGCAGAGAAATTCTATCACCGGGCTTTCAGCCGGCGAGCCCGTGATCCCGGCTGCTGTGCCGGACGATTGCTGATAGTTGAAGCTGACTTTATAGTCGGTCAATCGCTTGCCCTCGCGCTCGATCCTGAAACGGGATCAGGATGCCATCGGCTCAATCAACCGTTCTGCCAGGAAAAATGCAAGACAAACTTGGTCATCCGTCCGCAACAGATTTCTTGATCAATCTGTTGCGGACTGGATCGCGTCGGTCGCGGGGAATATATTGCCCGGACCCTAGTTGCCGGAGTGCACGTCACCGGTCACGGTATCGACGAAAATATAGGGT
>JAGPVK010000415.1 GCA_018067055.1 Sphingomonadales bacterium
AGCTGACGCCAGGCGAACTGGGGCAGGCGATGCTGCGTTTTGCTGCCGATCCATCCGACGCGCCGGCGATTGCAACTCTGCGCGCCAATCCGGAAGCCGTGGGCACGCTGGGCACGACCTGTGTCGGCACCATGTTGCAGGCTGGCCACGCAGAAAATGCTCTGCCGCAATCGGCGACCGCCACGGTCAATTGCCGGATTTTCCCGGGCGAGGGCGCGGCAGCGACAGAGGCAAAGCTGAAACAGGTCATCGGCAATGATGCAGTCGCCTTCAAGCTGATCACCAATGTCACCGAAAGCCCGGAATCAGTGCTGCGCGACGACGTCAAAGCGGCGGTGCGCTATAGTCTCGACAAAAGATATCCGGGCCTGACCATCTTGCCTTATATGGAATCCGGCGGCACCGACGGCATGCACTACCGGACGCTGGGCTATGACACGGTGGCGATATCCGGTGCGGCGATGAAAGCCTCCGACATGTATGCCCATGGCCTGAACGAAAGACTGCCGGTTGCCTCTTTCTATGGCGGCCTGGATCACTGGTACTGGATCTTGAAAAAGCTGGCCGAGTGAGGCGGATTTTCCCGCAGATCAGGCCGGTGGTCTGGCCACAAACCGCCAGCTGTAACCGCGATAGAGCGGGATGAACTCGCTGCGGGTGCCGATCTCGCTGTCGAGCTCGATCAGAAAAGCCCGCAGATGTTCGCGCGGTGCGACGTGAAATAGCGCCAGCCATTGCTGCAAGAGCGTGCGAAACGGCGCGGGCAATTGCTCCGACTGGCCGAAATCGACGATATGCAATTCGCCGCCCGGCGCCAGCAGCGTCAGCGCCTGCCGGATCGCGCCCTGCCAGTCGGGGATCATCGACAGGCAGAAGGACAGGAATATCCGGTCGAACGTCCGCACCGTCAGCGGCATCGCCAGCGCCGGATTTTCAGCGTCTCCGTGGAACAGGGTGATCCGGTCGCGTATGCCGCTCTGCGACAGATTCTTGCGCGCTGCCTTCAGCATTTCCGAACTGATATCAAAGCCGTAAAATTCCGCGTCCGGCCAGACTTTCGCCGCCTGCACCAGATTGCGCGCGGTGCCGCAGCCGATTTCCAGCACCCGGCCGCCCGGCGGTGGTTCCAGCGCGTCGATCAACTGATCCCGACCGAGCAGATAATATTTGCGGGTCAGGTCATAGATGCCGCTCTGGCTGCGATAGACACGGTCCATAAGGTCCGCGTGGCGCTCGCTTTGCCGCTTGCGCAATATATCGTCCATCAGGCTCATTTCAGCCGGTACAGATGCATCGCGCCATAAATCGCCGAGCGGTCCTTGCGGGTCAGCGATTGCGACAGATCCGCATCATAGTCCCAGGCTCCGAGCAATTCCTCGGCCACCCGGCCCGGCAGCAAGGTCGCTTCCGCCGCCGTGCGGAACAGCACCCGCGCGCCCGGCTTCGCGGTCCGGCCAATCTCGCCCCACAGCCGGTTGAGCTGCTGGTCGGTCATCCAGTCCTGCGCGTCGAGCAATATATAGCGATCGAGCGATCCGGCGTCCTGACTGGCGAGAAATTCGATGAAATTCTGATGGCGGATATCGAGCTTTTTGCTGCGCTCGCCGAGCCATGCGAAGCTTGCCTGCTCGAGATAGGGCGGTACCGAGCCGGGCTCGGCGCTCTGGTAGGCGCGGCCAAAGGCCTGCTGCGCGAAATAATTGTCGGAGATGGCAAAGTCGCAGGCCAGCTTGCGGGTGCGCTCGTGCAGCACATCGGCCATATGCTGATCGCCGGCAAGCGCCCGATATTGCGCCGGCGGGATGCCAAGACCGAATAGAGCCATCGGATTGGAGCAGAGGAAGCGCATCCGCCTGGTCCGGAACAGCGGCCCGATGTGCCGATCAAACAGCTCAATCTGCTCCGCGTGGGTCCGAGCCGTCATCAGTAGCGAGGGTTTCACCCCGCTGAGACGCCCCAATATGTGCACCAGCCCGATGAAATTGCCGAGCAGGCCCTTGCGATAGAAACCCTTGGCAAAACCGTTGACCCGGCGCTGGCCGAAATGGTCGCGCCCATCCCAATATTTACGGCTGGTCTCGTCAAGATGGGGTCGCAGCTGCTCGCGATAGACCGCGATATTGTCCTTGTGATTGGCCTGCCCGAAAAAGCGGAAGAAATCCTCGTGGTTGCCCAGTCGCTGCGCCGCCACCGATTTCAGCCGGTTGAGCGCGATATGGGCGGCGTTGAGGTCGACTGCGGTAATCTTCGCCGGATCGGCGCGCAGATAGGAGAGCGCATTGCAGCCGCCGCTGGCGATGGTGACGATATGATGATCCGGGCGGATATCGAGCGCCTCCATATCAGCGACCGGATCTTCCCAGATCTGCGGATAGACCAGCCCGCGAAACAGCAGCGCAAAGGCCCGCTCGAGCAACCCCGCCTTGCTGGCGCGATTGGGCAGGATCGCATCGTTCAATATGGTGGACTGTTTAACCGAACCCGCGTGCACGCTCATGGAGCCTCTCCGATCGCCTGGATGATAGCGATGCCTTTAGGGTGAGGCAGTGACGCGGCGGTGACGGGGGTGTGACAGGTTTAAGACGGGTCTTGGTTGCAGCATGACCGGTGCGGACGGATTCTGGACGGTGAAAATATTTTGCCGGTACAGCGGGGCGTGACGGCAGTCACGTGCAGCAATGGCCAATGGCCGTTTAAGGATGCCATTCTTTTTGGGGAGAGCATGATGCGATATCATTCGATTTTGATTGGGATTCTTGTTTTCGGCACGCCGGTGGCGGCACAGGCCGAAAGTTCCTGGGGCCGGTTCGAAGGCGATGTGCGCGGCGTCTGGGTCGAGGCAGAGCCTAGGCCCAAATTCAAGCTGACCGATGATTTCGTCTATCACGACCCAAGCAACATGCAATGGACTGCACCCAGTGGTGCGATAGTGGACGGGGCCTCTATTCCGCGACTGTTCTGGTCGGCGATTGGCAATCCGTTCGGCGGCAGATATTGGAAGGCGTCGGTTATTCACGACCATTATTGTGACGCCAAAACCCGCAGCGACAAGGCAACACACCGCAGTTTCTATTACGCGATGCTCGCAGATGGTGTGCCCGTGGCAAAGGCGGATCTCATGTACTGGGCGGTTCGCACTTTTGGCCCGGCCTGGAAAACCGTGACCCGTGTCGTCGTCAAACGGGATTGCTCGTCCGGCACCTGCAAGGATGTGCGGGTCAATGAAAAGCAAACGCTTGCGTTGAAGAGTCCCGATCTTGGCAATCCGGTTGTTGAGAAGCTTGCGATCGCCAAATTCAACGCCATTTTGAAAACGCTCAAAACCAGCGACGGGGAAGTTCTGGATATCGGTGCAATGGGCAATGTCGGCTCGGGACTCGACAGCATCGATGCAAATTCGCAAAACTATCGGGAAATTTTCAACAGCGATGACCTGATGAATCGTCCGGGCAGTCTGGGCTTGCTGTCGGACGAAGATCTTTCGAGCTATGAAGACGTTCCCGGCTGGAAAGACGGACAGCTTCCTGATGGCGCCCAGCTCAACGATCCCGCGACCGTCGAGACGTCGCCTGACAGCAGTGCCTTCATTCTCAGGGCGCCCGGCGATGCCCAGTTTGGTGACCGGCTCGATATCGACCAGCAGATGCTGAACGAAGCCCAGATCCAGCTTCAGAATCCGCAAGCGGACTAGACCGCAATCCAGTCCTGCCGAGCGAAGCCGTGACCAGCGTCACGCCTGTACAATCAAAGCTTTAGCTAAAGCTCTTCTTGTCGATAAACCTCAAGGAGACAGTTTCAATGACCGGCGAAAACTCGAATGCAGTGATCCAGCAAAAAGTGGAGGAACTCAGGGCAAAATTTGAAGCCCGGGTTCAGGCGATCAGAAAAAAGGGTGCCGAACAACTGGGAGACATCAGCGATGATGCTCCCGATCCATCAGATTTCGAAGCGATGTTGAATCTGACTTTTGATGTGAAGTGGAAATTGACCTCGATAAAATTCGATGTGCCGCAATTTTCGATGGAACGGGAAACCATCAAATTTGATGTTCCCGAGGTCAAAATGAAAACCAGGGAACTCAAATTCGATGTTCCTGCCACCCGGATGAAACGGACATGCATCGCGAAAAAGCCTGAATTTCATGGCTTGAAGGTCAAATGGACCTGCATTTATGCGGACGTCCCGGAACCATATATGAAGCGCGTGTCGATCAAGACCGATATCCCGGAATTCTCCAGCAAGCGGATGGAAATCAAGTTCGACAAGCCGGTGGTGAAAATGGACCGGGTGGAAATCAAACTGCATCTGCCGCAATTCTATCTGAAGAAACTTGATGCGCAAATCGAAGGGCACAAGGAAAAAATTGAAGATGTCGCGGCCGACATGACGTCTGAAATTTCTTCGGCACAAACGGAATTGAAATCCAGTCTTCAGTCCGAGATCGGTCAGGAAATTGAACTGATGTTCGACGCCCTTCGCGAATCCATTCTGAAAGAGCGGGCCAATGTCGAAACCTCCTACAATGATGCGATCGGGAAAACCAAATCGGCCATCCGGATATTGAAGGAAAATAATGCGGTTGACGAAGTGTCGCGACTGGAGGGAGAATTGGCAAAACTGGTGACAGATTACCGGCAGCTCCTGATCGATCTCGATGCGGCTCTGGAAGAAATGAACGCGCAACAGCATGAAGCGCTGTCATCGCTCAAAATTTCCGGATAAATATCGAAACACGAAATTGCGGTGACAATGTATTTTGTCTTATGAATCCCGAGAAAAAATTATATTGTTGCCGCATTTCCAGTGAAGCTATTTGATTGTTGATCGTGATGGTTCGCAAATTTGTCACCCTACTCTTGTCCGTGACCCTGATCGCAGGCTGTGCCAGCTTGCATCAACCGGCAGCAACGCATGTGGTCGTGGGGCATATCGTGTCGACCCAGAGCGTGTCGATCTGGTCGGGCAGCATTTTATCCGACGACGAGCTCATTTATGAATTTCGGGAAGCAGGCGGCAGTCAAGAAATCATCGCGCTGATCCCCACCATATATGGCCATTGCCCATTG
>JAGPVK010000417.1 GCA_018067055.1 Sphingomonadales bacterium
TAATGGCTCGAGCGCCTAAGTAAAAGCGTCATGAGCCTGATCTTGGGAATTGAATCCAGCTGCGACGAAACGGCGGCCGCGCTAGTCACGTCTGATCGGGAGATTCTGGCGCACAAACTGGCTGGCCAGGAAGCCGAACACGCCCCTTATGGCGGTGTCGTTCCCGAAATCGCCGCCCGCGCCCATGCCGAGATTCTGACGCCGCTGATCGCTGCGGCCCTCGCCGAAGCCGGCAAGACGCTTGACGATGTCGATGCGATCGCCGCCACCGCCGGCCCCGGCCTGATCGGCGGCGTGATGGTCGGTCTGGTGACCGGCAAGGCGCTGGCGATGGCCGCCGGCAAGCCGCTGATTGCGGTCAATCATCTCGAAGGCCACGCGCTGTCGCCGCGACTGGTCAATCCGGATCTGGCCTTTCCCTATTTGCTGATGCTGGTCTCCGGTGGCCATTGCCAGATCTTGCGCGTCGAGGGCGTTGGCCAATATCGCCGCTTGGCAACCACCATCGATGATGCCGCCGGTGAAGCGTTCGACAAGACCGCGAAAATATTGGGTCTTGGCTATCCGGGCGGCCCCAGGGTCGAAGCCTTTGCCCGGCAGGGCGATCCGAAGGCGGTTCCCCTGCCTCGCCCGCTGGTCCGGTCCCCCGAACCGCATTTTTCCTTTGCCGGACTGAAAAGCGCCGTGGTGCGCGCCCATCAAAGCGGCGCACACAAGCCCGAAGATATCGCCGCATCCTTTCAGCAGGCGGTGGTCGATTGCCTGCGCGACCGGCTGGAAAAGGCGATTCAGGATCATGGCAGCTGCGCTCATCTCGTGGTTGCCGGCGGAGTAGCGGCCAACGGCCCGATTCGCGCCATGCTGGAACAGGTCGCCGACGAGAATGGCATGGCCTTTACCGCTCCACCGCAATGGCTGTGCACCGACAATGCGGCGATGATCGCCTGGGCCGGTGCCGAGCGCTTTGCAGCGGGCCTTACCGATTCGCTCGATTTTGTTGCCCGGCCCCGCTGGCCGCTGGATCCAACAGCTGAAAAGGCGCGCGGCGCCGGAGTGAAGGCATGACCGGCGCAGCTGCAAGAATAGCCGTAATCGGCGCGGGTGCCTGGGGCACGGCGCTGGCGCAGGTTTTGTCCGAGGATCAGAACCAACTGCTATTATGGGCCCGCGAGTCCGACATTATCGATCAGATCAACCAGGATCACGAAAACAAGTCCTTTCTTCCCGGCTATCAACTGCGCGACACAATCCGCGCAACGCAGGATTGGGATGCGATCGCGGCTTGCGAGGTTTTGCTGCTGGTTACACCCGCACAACATCTGCGCTCGACCCTTCAGGCCCTGCCGAACAGCGATGCGGCGCTAATCCTGTGCTGCAAGGGCATTGAGGCACAGAGCCGCATGCTGATGAGCGAAGTCGCTGCAGAATTGCGCCCCGACAATCCGCTGGCCGTCTTGTCCGGCCCGACCTTTGCTCACGAAGTCGCGCAAGGCCTGCCAACCGCCCTGACCCTGGCTTGCGAAAGCGAAGCCTTGTGGGATCGGCTCAACCCGCTGATCGCAAAAACCAGCTTTCGGCCCTATTTTTCCGACGATGTAGTCGGCGCCGAGATTGGCGGCGCGGTCAAGAATGTGCTCGCGATCGGCTGCGGCGTGGTTGACGGCGCCGGTCTCGGCCAAAATGCCCGGGCATCGCTGATCAGCCGCGGCTTTGCCGAAATGCTCCGCTATGGCGCGGCGCGCGGTGCCAGAGTGGAAACCCTGTCCGGCCTGTGCGGTCTCGGCGATCTGGTGCTTACCTGTTCCTCCACCAGTTCGCGGAATTTTTCGCTCGGCAGGGGATTGGGCAAAGGCCAGTCGGCCGAAGCACTCCTGTCGGATCGTGCAACCGTCGCCGAGGGCGCTTCCACAGCCCCCGTGCTGCAACAGGATGCGCGGGCGCGCCAAGTCGATATGCCCATTGTCGATGCTGTCTGCGCCTTACTGGCCGGCACAGCGGATGTTCAGTCTGTGGTCACGCAGCTGATGAGAAGGCCTCTGGTTTCCGAACGCCGGTAGGCCAAAGGCATGATGATGACAAATTTGCAAAATTGCTCTAGACTGCATTCCTTGGAGCGGACCAGCCGGAGAGCGATTTGAATAGTCCTGAACCATCAGGCACGGCTGGTGCAGCCACATTGGACGGCGCGCCACCCACTGACAAAAGCAAGGAAGATATCGCCGCGCTGGCCAAGGGCGGGCGGACCAATATCTTCGGCTTTCTGCTGCGGCTGGCTGCGCGCCTGCCATTTCTGTTCATCGCCGGGCGCATCTATGGCGCCGATGCGCTGGGACGCTTTGCCTATGCGATACTGGTGGTCGAGTTTGCCGCCCAGCTGGCCACCCTCGGCCTGAAGCGCGGGTTGGCAGCACAGCTGAGCAAGACCGAACGACCGCATGTCCATGTCGTCTGGGATGGTCTGCTGGTCAGCTTTCTCGCCTCGGCAATCGCAGCGACCATATTGATCG
>JAGPVK010000419.1 GCA_018067055.1 Sphingomonadales bacterium
AAAGCTAACTGGTTACAACGGAAACTATCCAGATGCAGCCGATTATGATCGGGATCCCCGCCAGATCGAGCAGGAAGCCCGATTTGAGCATCTTTGGCAGTTCGATATGGCCGGTGGCCCAGGCAATCGCATTGGGTCCGGTGCCGCTAGGCAGCATGAAACCCCAGCTGGCGGCCATCGCTGCGGGCACGGCGAGCAGCACCGGATCGACACCAGTGGCCAGGATCAGGCTGGCGACCACCGGCATCACGCCGCTGGCAGTCGCGACATTCGAGGCAAATTCCGTGACCAGAATGACCAGCGCGACCAGCGCGATGGCGATGACGATGACCGGCACCGTCTGCAGCGGTTCGAGCGCCCCGCCCAGCCACGCCGCCAGACCGGATTCGATGATCCCGGCGGCCAGCGCGAGGCCGCCGCCGAACATCATGATCACGCCCCAGGGTGCGCGATCGGCTTCATCCCAGTTGAGCAGTTTTCTCCCCGTTCCGTCGGGCAACATGAACAACAGCAAGCCGCCAAAGATCGCGACGCTGCCGTCGTGCAGCGCGCCATCCGGGAAGAAGGTCTTGATCTCCGGCAGCAGAAGCCAGCCGAGCACGACGATTGCCACGACCGGTACAAGCCGCTTTTCCGGCACGCTCCATGGTCCGGATGCGCCGATCACATTTCGGGCTTTGACGCCGTCAAAGCTATGCCGACCAATCTTCTGCACCGCGATCAATATTCCCGCCGATACCGGGATACCGACGATCACGATCGGCAGGCCGAATTTGAGCCAGTCGACAAAATCAATCTGCATGCCCAGCGTCTTGTTGAGCAGACCGACGGCAATGGCATTGGTCGGGCTGCCGACCAATGTCCCCAATCCGCCGATCGAGGCGGCAAAAGCCACGCCCATGATCAGGGCGCCGGCAAAGCCCTCGGTTTCGCCATCCCTGACCCCGCCAGCAACCAGCACGGCGAGCGCGATCGGCACCATGATCAGGGTGGCAGAAGTGTTGGAAATCAGCATCGAAAGCAGGGCGGTGGCGATCATGAATGCGAACAGGATCCCCCAGGCGCTTTTGCCTGACAGGCCGATGATCGCCAGCGCCAGCCGTTTGTGCAGGCCAACGCGCTCGATCGCCAGCGCCAGAAAGGCGCCGCCGAGGATCAGGAACAGGATTGGCGAATAATATTCGCTGGCGGTTTCGGCGGTGGTCATCACGCCCATCGTTGGCAGCGCCAGAAATGGTAGCAAAGCGGTAGCGGTCAGCGGTATCGCCTGGGTCATCCACCAGGTTGCCATCAAGATGGTCAGCGCCGCGACATGCCAGGCCTGGGCGCTCATCGATTCCGGATTGGGGACCAGCAGCATGGTGACAAATACGCCGAGCCCTGCCCATAGACCGATGCGTTGTGCGTTCATGCCCCCTCCTGTCCCTCAGTCAAACCGCTCAGCCGTTCTTAGACGCCCCGTTGGTTTAGGTCCCAGCCTTCGCTGGGGTGACCATGAAAATCAAACTTATTCCGCAAGGCCGATCAGCGAAATCTGCCGCCCGTAGCCCGCCTCACCGCGATGGCAGGAACGGCGATAGCTGAAATAGCGGTCCTCGTTGGCGTAGGTGTCGAGACCCAGCTTGTCGATGTTTGTGATGCCTGCCGTTTGCAGTCGGCCCCCGACATAGGCCTCGATATCGAACTGGAAATGGTCCGGCTTTCCAGCAGCGAAGAAACGGTCATTGTCCGGGTCAGCGTCGAGAAACCGGGTGCGGAAGCCCGCATCCACTTCATAGCTGGGTTGCGCGATACAGGGACCGACAGCGCAGGCAATGTTGTCGCGATCGGCACCAAGCGCTGTCATCGCCATGATCACATTGTCGGTAACCCCGGCGAGCGCGCCCTTCCAGCCGGCATGGGCTGCACCGATCACATTCGCTTCAGGGTCGTGGAAGAGCACCGGCACGCAATCGGCGGTGAGAATGCCTAGCAGCAGGTTCGGCTGGTCAGTGACCATCGCGTCGGCCTGCGGGCGCTGATCGAGCAGCAGCGGTCCGGTCACGGTGACGACATCCGCGCTGTGCACCTGGTGGACCGTGACCAGCTCGCTGCCCGGCAGCACAGCTTCTGTCGCCCGGCGGCGGTTTGCCATGATCGTTTCGCGGTCATCATCGCTGCCGAGACCGATGTTCAGCCCGGCATAAATGCCTTCCGAAAACCCCCCTGCCCGGCCCAGAAAACCATGCCCTGTGCCAGCAAGCAGCGAGGAGGTCGTGATATCAAGCAAGGCTTTTGTGTACCTGTTCGGCGACGTCTTTCGACAGATCCGGCTGCGCCGCGATTTTCTCCAACGCCAGTCGCATCAGTTCCGAGCGGCCGCGCTCGTAGCGCCGCCAGCGCCCGAGCGACGGAATGAAGCGCGCTGCGGTCTGGGGGTTCTGCTTGTCCAGCGCGATCACCATGTCGGCGATGATCTGATAGCCCCTGCCCGACGGATCGTGGAATCGCACCTGATTGCCAGTGAACGCACCATAAAGCGCGCGCACGCGGTTGGGATTGGCCATGGTGAAATCGGGATGGCGCGACAGGCCGTCGACGCGTTTCAGCGTATCGCTGCGCATCGACATCACCTGCAGGCTGAACCATTTATCAAGCACCAGCGGGTTGCCTTTGAATCTCTTGTAGAAATCTTCAAACGCGACCGTGCGCTCTTCGGCCTCGAGATGGGACAAGACAGCCAGCGCGCCTTGCATGGCGGTCATATTGTCCGCCTCGCGATATTGGTCGAAAGCGGTCTCGGCGGCATTTTCGGTAAACGAAGCGGCGAGATAGCCCAATGTTACATTGCGCAATTTGCGCTTCGCCCGCGCTTCCGCATCGAGCGAGAAGTCACCCGGCGCGCAGGACCTGTACAGCTTGCGGAACTGCTTTTCGAACTGGACGCCAATTTTGCCGCGCAATTTTTCGCGCTCGTCGTGGATCGCCTGCGGATCGACTTCGACCATCTGGTCACCGAGAAAGGCTTCGCTCGGCAGCAGGATGATTTCCGCCAGAAAGGCGGGGTCCAGCGACGGGTCGGCGAGGATTCTGGCGATCGCCAGCAGGATGATATCGCGGTCGACCGGGGTGCCGGAAACTTTTGCGGTCAGATAATGGGTCATCAGCTGCTGCATCGCCTCGAACCGGGCAAACGGATCGTCGTCATGCGCCGACAGGAACGCCAGCTCTTCAGCACTCTGGTTGCTTTCCAGGATGATTGGTGCGGAGAAGCCGCGGTTGATCGACAGGATCGGATGGTCCTTGTGGCCTTCGAGAACGAAACTTTTCTCTGACTGATCGAGCAACAGCACCTGCTCGCCGTCATGCGCACCGGTTTCCGGGTCGAGCAGTGCCGTACGCAATGGGATAAGCAAGTCGGATGGCTTTGGCTTTTCACCATTTTGAGCGATTTTCTGGGTGAGGTGCAGCGTCGCGGTGCCGGTTTGCGGATCGTGCGACAGTTTCGCTGATACTCTGGGCGTCCCCGGCGTTTCGTACCATTTGCGGAATTGCGTCAGATCGATTTCGCCGCCGTCTTCCATCGCGGTGACAAAATCCTCGCAGGTTGCCGCCTCGCCATCGTGGCGGTCGAAATAGAGATCGGTGCCCTTGCGGAAATTCTCCGGTCCCATCAGGGTATTCATCATCCGGATCACTTCCGCACCCTTGTTATAAACGGTGGCGGTATAGAAATTGGAGATTTCCTGATAGCTTTCCGGGCGGATCGGATGGGCCAGCGGTCCAGCGTCTTCGGGGAATTGTGCGGCGCGGAGAATGCGCACGTCCTCGATCCGCTTCAGCGCCGCCGAGCCCATGTCAGCGGAGAAGCTCTGGTCACGGTAGACGGTGAAGCCTTCCTTCAGACTCAACTGGAACCAGTCGCGGCAAGTGACACGATTTCCTGACCAATTATGAAAATATTCATGCGCCACCACGCCTTCGATGCCATCAAAATCGGCATCGGTGGCGACCTCGGGATCGGCAAGAATATAGCGGGAGTTGAAAATATTCAGCCCCTTGTTCTCCATCGCGCCCATGTTGAAGTCGCTGACCGCAACGATATTGAACAGGCCGAGATCATATTCCCGGCCATAGCTCTCTTCGTCCCAGCGCATCGAGTCCTTGAGCGCCTGCATGGCGTGGCCGGTGCGATCAAGATCGCCGTCGCGGACCCATATATTGAGCTCGACCGGCTTGCCGGAACGGGTGATGAAGCTGTCGTTATTGGCGACCAGATCACCGGCGACCAGCGCGAACAGATAGCTTGGCTTCGGCCACGGGTCATTCCACTGCACCCAGTGGCGGCCATTTTCGCCATCACCTTCGGCGACCTTGTCTCCGTTGCAGAGCAGCACCGGGAATTTCGCCTTGTCGGCCTCCATGCGGACCTGATAGCGGCTCAGCACATCGGGCCGGTCGGGCGCGAAGGTAATCCGGCGGAAGCCTTGCGCCTCGCACTGGGTACACAGCATATCGTTCGAACCATAAAGGCCCATCAGCTGGGTGTTGGTCGAGGGATCAAGTTCGACCTCGATCTCGACGAGATGCGATGCGCCGCTCAATGGCAGGACCAGATCGCCCTCTACCAGTTTCCAGTCGGTACGGGCTTCGCCGTCCACCTTCACTGATGCGGGGGTGATATCGTCACCTTGCAGGATCAGCGGCTCGTCGGCTTTTGCGCTTTTCGAGCGCCGGACATCCAGCTTCGAGCGGACCAGAGTCTGCGTCAGACCGAGATCGAAATCGAGCGCGACTTCCGGAATAAAAAAGGCCGGCGGGCGATAGTCCTCGCGGCGGATCGTCGCAGGATCCCGAGGGGCTGGCGCGGCATCGGCCATTTCGTCATTCGGAGCTTTTTGAATATCTAACATGGCCCATGCCATAAGAGCCATTTGCACCCCGCGCAATTGCGTTTATGGCTGGGGCAAAAGGGAGTGGGTCATGGCCAGAATTTTGCTTTTCATCTTTACCGTCCTGTTGATTGCCGGCCTGCCGGCGGAAATGGCGCTCGCCCAGAATGCGGCACCGGCCTTTGATGTCGAACAGGCCAGCCGCGCCTATATCGATACGCTGCAGGGCGCCGAGCTGGAAAAATCGAACCAATATTTCGAAGGCGGCTACTGGCTGATCCTGTGGGGAGCGCTGGTCGCTATCCTTGTCGACTTGCTGATCCTTCAATCCCGCCTGTCTGCCCGTTTCCGGGACTGGGCGGAACGGGTGACCGTCAGGAAATGGTTGCAACCGGCGCTCTACGCACTCCCCTATGTCATTGCCGGATTCCTGTTCACCTTGCCATGGACGATTTACACCGACTTTTTCCGGGAGCAGCAATATGGCCTGATGAGCCAGAATTTTGGCAGCTGGTTTGGCGAACAGATGATCGGCCTGGCCATCTCGCTGGTCGTGTTTCCGCTGCTCATCATGGCGATTTTTGCGGTGATCCGTCGCGCCCCCAAGACCTGGTGGATCTGGGGCACTGGCGTCATTTCAATCTTTCTGTTCATCGGGTTGCTGCTCGGGCCGGTGTTCATTTCGCCTCTGTTCAACGACTATAGCGAGATGGCGGAAGGCCCAATGCGCGACCGGATTGTCACAATGGCGGCAGAATATGATATTCCGGCTGACAATATCTATGTGTTTGACCAGTCGAAACAGCACAAGCGCATATCCGCCAATGTTTCCGGCGTCGGCCCGACGATCCGGGTGTCGCTGAATGACAATCTGCTCGAACGGACCGACCCGGCGGAAGTCGCGGCGGTCATGGGGCATGAAATGGGACATTATGTGCTGGGCCATACCTGGCGCACGGTGCTGATTCTGGCGCTGATTGTGGCAATCGGATTGTTCATTGTCGCTCGCCTCGCACCGCAGCTAATCGAACGACATGGCGCAAAATGGGGCATTCGCAGCATCGCCGATCCGGCAGCAATCCCGCTGCTCAGCCTGATCCTGACGGTCTATTTCCTTGCCGCCACCCCCGCGATCAACAGTCTGATCCGGATCAATGAAAGCGAGGCTGACCGCTTCGGTCTCGATACTGCCAAAGAGCCGGACGGCTTTGCCAAGGTCGCGATGCGGCTTTCGGAATATCGCAAGATCGAACCGGGACCAGTGGAAGAAATGCTGTTCTTTGACCATCCTTCGGGTGCCACGCGGGTGCGCATGTCAATGCAGTGGAAAGCGGACCATGTGGAAAACCCGGTGATGGTGAATCCGGGCAAGCTGGAAAAGGAATAAACGTTGATGCCGCGCATGCTGATCTTCGGAATGGGCTATACCGCCTCGCGGCTAGCCGACCGGCTGCGGGCTGAAGGCTGGGAAGTGATCGGCACCCGCCGGGAAGCCCAGGATGGCGCGCTGGCATTTGATGATACGTCATCCGTTTTGGCAGCGCTGACGTCAGCAAGCCATGTCCTGTCATCAGTGCCACCATCCCGCGATGGCAGCGAACCGGTGCTTGACCATTATGGCTCGGCGATCGGCTCAGCGTCGCTGCAGTGGAGCGCTTATCTGTCCTCGACCGGGGTCTATGGTGATGCCGACGGGGCCTGGGTCGACGAGAGCGCGCCAATCGGTTCCGGAAGGCGCAAGGCGCGCAGCGAGGCGGATCAGAATTGGCAGAATTTGCGTAACGACATGCATGTGTTTCGACTGCCGGGCATATACGGGCCGGGGCGCAGCCCGCTCGACCGGGTGCGCGACGGCAAATCCAGCCGCATCGACATGCCGGGACAGGTATTCAGCCGGATTCATGCCGATGACATAGTCGCGGCGGTGATGGCTTCGTTTGACGGTCCGGCGGGCGTCTATAATATATCCGACGACCTGCCCGCGCCGCAGCACGAAATTGTTGCCCATGCCGCACGGCTTCTGGGCATGGACGTGCCACCGCTGCAATCTCTGGACGAGGCCAATCTGTCGCAGGCAGCGCTGGGTTTCTATGAAGAGAACCGCCGGGTTGCCAATGGCAAGGCGAAGCGGCTGCT
>JAGPVK010000420.1 GCA_018067055.1 Sphingomonadales bacterium
AAATCAGGCCACCGTCCACCGAACTGCGGATCTTGATCGGCCCGGTCACGGTGGCGGCAAAATCATCGCGGGCGATCAGTGCGGCCTGCTGGGCATTAATGTCCATAACGATGCCGATGCCTTCGCCGGCTGCGACGGCAAAGTTGAAACTGCCGCTGCCGCTCAGCGTGCCGCCGCCAGCGGTCGTTCCGGTCAGATTGGGCAGCAGCAGACGCGAGCCATCAAACTGGCCAGTCGCCTTGATATTGGAGACTACGGTACCGGTCAGGGGGCTTTCCAGCCTTGCGTTGCTGGTGCTGACCTTGCCCTGGATCCGGGGATTGGCAAGGCTGCCGCTGATATCGGCACTGGCCGCCACCGGTCCGGTCAGGTCGAAGGTTTCCACGCCGGTCAGGCGCCACAGGCTTTCCGCCCCGCCGCTGAACCGGGCTTGTGCGAACAGCGGCTTGCGCATCAGCTCATCCTGCCAGCGACCGCCGCCGAGGCCGGTCACCCGCCCCTGGAACCGGCCGATGGTTTTGCCTTCCGGAGACTTGATGATCCCGCGAGCCGCCGCGTTGCGCTGGGATATCGAGACGTTCAGACCAAGGTCCACCGGCGCAGAAGTCAGGATCAAGCCGGACCGGGTCAGTCCCTTCACCGTCAATCTGGCATCGCCGACCGGAACCTGCGACCCCGACTGGGTGAGTTTCACCGTGCCGCTGACGGTGCCGCCGAGCCCGAGGTCGGGATAGCCAATATCGATCAGCGACAGCGGCATTTTCGCCATCACCAGATCGAGCCGGGAACTGCCACTGCCCCAGCGTCCGGACATTCGGACGCTGCCGCTACCATAGCTGATCGTGGTCGGGGAAGCGGTCCAGCCATCGCTAACACGCCGGAGTTCCAGCGCCCGCGTCAGGCGCAGGTTGCGGCCCTCAAACTGGCCAGTGCCGGTGATCCGGTAAAGATCAGGGGTGATATCGGCTTTTGCCTGAAACTCGAAGGTGCTGCCCCGCGTACCCGCCACCGCGAATGTGGCCGTGCCGGTACCATCGGTCAGTTTGGCATTGCCGGCAATACGTCCGATGATCAGTTCGCCGCGACTGATCCCCTGCGCCCGGAGAGTTGCGTCGATATTGGACTGACCATCGATCAGCACGATATCGGCATCGAGCACGGCGGTGCGGATGAAAATCGGTGGATTGCCATCGAAGCGGGCATTTTCGGCCTTGAGATTCGCGCGGATCAACTGACGGTCATTACCGGGCCTGAACAGCACGCTGCCGTTCACGCCGCCGCCACTGACAGCCAGCGTACCGGCGAGGCCATTTGCTGTGGCTCTGATCGTGCCGGTCGCCAGCGTGTCGGACACCAGCAGCCGATCAACCTGCACGGCGGTATCCTGACCTGCGGTTGTCACGATTGTGCCTTCGCTGGTGAACGGACCCAGGGTCGAGCCACCGGCGGCGGTGTAAGCAAATCCGGCCTTTACCGGGTCGAGGTTCAGGCGGACCGACGACAGACCCGCTGCGGGTAGCGGACTGTCGAGCAGCAAGGCGATTTTGGGTCGCTCGAGCGGGCCATCCAGCTTGAGGTCGAAGCGACCATAAGTATCCTGTTTACCCGAACCCTGAAAGGCGAAGGTCGCAGCCCCCGTCTGCTTGCCGGACCCTCTGAACGAAAGCGCGGGAGCCCTGACGTTGAGGTCGGTGAAGCGCAGAAAACCGTCCGGCGCAAGCGACAGGCCGGTCTGCAATTGCGGAAGGCCACCGGCCAGTTCGCGCAGGAAGCCGATGTCGAAGCGCCGCAGACGGGCATTGATCTGGCCATCCAGCGCGATACCGGTCGTCGCCGGTCCCAGGTCAATATCGGCAATGATGTCGGCAACCCCGACTCCCGGCATCGCAAATCCGGGCGCGGTCGCCGCAATATTGACGGCGAAATCTCCGGTCGAAGGCGTCAGTTCAAAATCCAAAGTGCCATTGGCCACGTCTGTTGCAACACGTGCGCGTTCAGCAAACAGCCGATCCTTTTCGAAGCGCAGCGAGGCGGTTGCGTTAAAGCCGGAAAGCAGTTGTTTCAGCAGATCGCCATTGCCGATCAGCGTTCCGACCGAAAGTTCCAGCGGTATATTCCAGCCGCCGGCATCGCGCTGCCCTTCGCCCTCACCGCGCACATTGGTCAGCAGCGTCTTGCCAAAGGCCAATTGCGGTGCGGTCAGCAGATATTGATAGCGCAGTTCGGAGAATTTTCCGTTCAGCAATGCCTTGAGCTCGAAATCCTGCGCCTTCATGTTGGCGGCCAGCGCCGACGGGTCGATCAGCCTGGTCTCGACCCGCATCGCATCGAGACTGCTCCGGCTGAGATCGATTCCGCCTTTCGCGGTCAAGGCCAGAGCGGCCGATCGGGCTTCGAAATTCAGCGAAGCGAGACGATCTTCGAGGCGTGCGGTTCCCTTGATCAGAAGATCGGGCGAGGCCAGCTTTCGCGCAGTCCCTTCGGGCATGACAGAACCGGTCAGCTTGCCATCATAAGCAAACAGCCCGTCCTTCGCCTCAAGCGTGATCTGGGCCAGGGACTCGCCATTGCTCAGTGCGTTCAGCTCACCATTCCAATTCTGCCAGCTGCCATCGCCTTTCAGCGTCACCGCCAGATCGCGCTCCAGGCCAAGCGCACCCGCCAAAACGCCTCCGGCGGGTGCGATAATCTCGGCATCGATATCGAGTTTCTGGCGCTCCGGCTCCGCATTCAGGGCGAGCAGCAATTTGTCACCGCTGTCAGTGGTCGCCGCATCAAGATGGACCATCGCCCGTCCGGCCCGGATGTCGGCAGAGCCCGACAGGTTGGCAAATTGCTCGCTACCGGCGATGGCTTTGCCAAGCGCCAGATTGTCGGCGCGAAAGGCGCCGATATATATGTCAAATGCCGGCAGCAGCGGCTGGTCTTCACCAGTATCGATCAATTCGGGCAACCGATCGAGCCGCGCCTTGCCGATCACCGCGTCGGAAATATTCAGCTCGTTGAATATCCATGCCAGCGGGTTCCAGTCGACCGCCACGGTCTCGGCCTTGAAAAACTGGCCCTTGGGGTCGCTGAGCGCCAGTCCCTGCACTTCGGCCTTGCCGTAGATCGATCCTTCAATGTCCGCGACGCGGATCCGCAAGCCATTGGCTGGCTCCAGCGCCTCGACCTGATCGATGATGAAGCGATGGCCGGAATCGCTGTCCAGCCATATCGCGGCGCCGACCACAGAAACGATGGCGAGCACCGCCAAGGCCAGCAGGCTGCGCATCGGCCAGCGCCAGGCCTTCTTTTTCGCGCCGGATGTTTCGGTATGCTCGGCCATCTAGAAAGCCTGCCCAAGCGAGACATAGACCGCGATCCGCGTGTCACCCGGCTGTGGATTGATCGGCGTGCCGACATCGATCCGGATCGGTCCGAAATCGCTATAATAGCGAACGCCAAGACCGGCACCATAGCGCAGACCCGAGAAGTCAGGCGTGCTGCTGGTGTAGACGTTGCCCGCGTCGACAAACGGCACAATACCCAGATTGCCACCGAAGAATCCCGTCTTTACGCGCGCTTCCAGGGAGAATTCGACCAGCGAACGGCCGCCGAGCGGGTCGTTATTGGCATCGCGGGGTCCGATGCTCTGATAGCCATAGCCACGCACCGAGCCGCCGCCGCCGGAATAGAGACGGCGGGACGGCGCGATCCGGTTGTTGCCAGCCCCGGCGATCGTACCGAAGCGGGCGCGTCCGGCCAGCACGATCTTGTCCGAAACCGGGAAATAGGCGCTGCCGTCGACCTGGCTGCGAACATAGAAAAAGCTGCCGTCTTGCAAGGACGCTTCCGGGGCCACCCGGCCGGTGAGACGGAAACCGCGGGTCGGATCGAGCAGGTCATCGCTGGCGTCAAAAGTGACCGACCCTGGCAGCGAACCGATGAAAAAAGTTTCCCGAGCGGTCGTGGCGGCAGGTCCCGTGATATCGGTTTCCCGTGATGCGAGCAGTTCGACGCCGAGCGACCAGCTCCAGCGCTTCTGGTAAATGAGATTGCTCTGTCGCTCGATATTGGCGGCGACAGAGAAGGTCTGCGCCTTGAACGCCGGACGATCGACAACGCTCAGGGCCGTGCGCCCATTCAAAACATTGTCGCGCCGCCGGTAATTATTGCGGCGATAGGCGATGCTTCCGGATTGTTCCTGCGTTGCAAGGACGGCGGTGGCGCGGATGAGCCCTTCCGGCGGGAAGAAATTCCGATGCTCCCAGCTAACCGCTGAACGAACGCCTTCACCGGTGCCATAGCCCAATTCACCGGCGATGGTCCGCAGCGGTGCCGGTGCCACATTGACCGCGATATCCACTGCCCCGGGATCCTTCGCCACCACGGGATCGACGGAGATGGTCGAGACCAGACCGGTCGCGATCAGGGCGCGGCGCAAATCTTCAACATCCGAAGCCTGATACAGGTCGCCGGGATCGAAACGGGCAATCATCTGGACATGATCGGCATCGAACAGATCGGTCTGCGCCATGACGATCGAACCGAAATTGAAGCGGCCACCGGGCGTCACCGGGACATCAAGGTCGCCCAGCCGTTCGGCATGATCGATTTCCAGTTCCGGTTCGCTGGTTTCGGCGAAAGGATAGCCATTTTCTGCCATCGCGACATCGAGCCGGCCGATGGCATCCATGATCCGGTCGCTGTTAACAATCTCCCCGGTCTGCAGGCCGAAACTGTCCCGGAATTTCTGCGGGTCCGGCGCGACCGCGGTCTCCAGACCCGGCAAGGTGATCTCGTCCAGCTCATATTGCGGCCCGGCCTGCACATTGATGACCACCTCGACACGCTCGGCACCATCGGTCTCGAAGCGCGTCTGCACGACCGCATCATAATAGCCTTCTATCCTCAGCAGTCGCTCGACGAGATCGGCATCGCTTTGCGCGCGTCGGCGGATCTGGGCAAAATTGGCATCCTCGCCGCGATATTGTTCGAGCACCGACAATATCTGGAAGCGCGTGTTGAAGGCGTCTCCGATCGTTTCGGGCAATCCTTCAAAACTGATCCGATATGCAGTCTCCGCCAGCGCGTCGGTGGGCTGATACTCGTTGAGCGACAGATTTTCTGTCAAAAGCTCCTCACCGGCGGGAAGCGGCTGATCCTCGATCACATCTTCGGAGGCGAGGTCAGAAGCGGCCTCGGCCTCACTTTCTTCGATGACCGGATCGGTCGCGTCATTCAGATCGGGCCATTCAACACCGAAATCCGGAAATTCGGTCAGCGGCTGATCCGGATCGAGCGGCGCATCAAAGTCCTCAATATCCTGAGAATCACTGGCTGGCTGATCAGCTGTCTGGGCGTAGCCCGGCCGAATGAGCGAACCCATCAGCAGAATGACCAGCATGCCACGGCGGCAACGATATGCGGTTTGACCCATACCCGACCTCTTTAGCGGTGGATGATTCGTGAAGCCAACGAATAAGACCACTTTTTCGTTCCCCTGGTTTTTCGATGATATGCTGTTCTGTCGCCATCCGACAGCCAGTTTCATGAACTATTTTAATCGTTGGTTAACCAAGTTAGTCCATATTTTCGATTGCAACGGACCAGGCGCTTATGCCGGGTTGGCAACCATTCAACGGGAACGCTGGAAAATGTCGAATATGCGTATGATTTTGCTCGAAGCGGCCTTGGTTGCCGGTGTTTTGATGACCGGATTGTCCGTGTCGCAGGTTACCCATGCGGCTCCGCCAGCAGCGGTTGCGGATCCGCGGGCCGATGTCAAAATCGACAGCGTGATCATGGTTGAGCGGATCGAGGAATCGAAATCCGGCGAAACCGTTACCAAGCTGTTCAAGCCGGGGGCCGTCAAGGTCGTTCCCGGCGACAGGTTGCTATTCACCAATAGCTATCACAATTTGGGCCAGGATGAGGTGACCGGCTTTGTCGTCAACAACGCTGTTCCCAAATCCGTGACCTTTGTCGAACTGCTGGACAACTGGGCGATGGTTTCGGTTGATGGTGGCAACAATTTCGGCAAATTGTCGGACTTGAGCGTGACCGATGCCGAGCAAGAGAGCCGGCCAGCAATCGCTGCTGATGTCACTCATATCCGCTGGGTGCTCTCGTCGCCAATCGCACCGGGCGCTTCCGGAGAATTGAGCTTTCGCGGAACGGTCGAATAGCACCCAAGCCCCGGTTTTACGCGCGTCGACATTCCCATAGCACATTGACGACCCCGATCAGGCGCGCCAGTCGCGTCAGTTCCGCAGCGAGTCTTGCCTGTCGGGCGGCGGGCCAGCTTACTCCGGGTTCGGGCCAGAATTGCGTCACCCGCAAGCGGCTTTCCAAGCGGTCTGCCTTGATCTCCATGCGGCCGACGAAGCGATCGCCTTCCAATATCGGATAGACATAATAGCCCCATTGGCGCTGCGCAGCCGGAACGAACATCTCGTTGCGATAAGCAAAGCCGAACAGCGCCAACAGCCGGTTGCGGTCGCGCACGATCGGGTCGAACGGATTGATGATCCGCAGCCGCCCGGTTGGCGCAGGGACGCTGGCCAGTCGCGCCTCGATATCCGGGGCTGCCAGGGCATCGCGCCATGTTCCATCTTGCGATTGCAGTTTGACGGCCACCAGGTCCCCGACGCCTTGCGACCAGAATTTCACTTCTTTCGCATCAACCGCACCCCAGAAGCGCTGGATGTCGCCGAGCGAACCGAAGGCCAGCCGGTCCAGCGCGTTGCGGCACAGCCAGTCGATCTGGGTGGAATCTGCGTGGGCCGTTTCGCGATGGTGCGACGGGATGACCCGTTCGGCAAGGTCGTAATATTTGGCAAAATTCTCCCGGTGCGAGGT
>JAGPVK010000007.1 GCA_018067055.1 Sphingomonadales bacterium
TATGTCGGATTGTTCCTGTTTATCAGCCTGCTCGGTGCCACCGCCACCTATCCCGCCGCCGCCGCAACCAGCGGCTTCGCCGATGCCGCCTTGGCCCGGATCGACGCGATGCTGGGATTTGACTGGGTGCGCTGGTATATGCTGGTGGTGGACAATCCCTGGCTGCAAATCGCCGGAAGCCTGGCCTATGCCAATATCTACATGTCACCGGTGCTGCTGCTCGGCGGGCTTGCGCTGAGCGGAGAACGCGCCCGCGCGCAGCTGTTCCTGGTCAGTTTCTGGCTGGCCGCGCTGATCACGATGCTCCTGTTTCTCGCCATGCCTGCGGTCGGCCCTCTGGCCTATGTGTGGCAGGGACCGATCCCCTATATGCCGACCAGCGCGCTCTATCAGGCCGAATTGCTGCCGCTACTCAGGGACAATATGCTGGGGGCGGTCGATCTGGGGGCGTTACAGGGTCTGGTTTGTGCGCCCAGTTTCCATACAGCAGCGGCTGTCATCTATATCGCGATGGCGTGGCAGTGCCGCTATCTGCGCTGGCCGCTACTGGTCATCAACGGCGCGATGTTGCTCTCCACCCCGGTTGAAGGCACCCATTATCTGGTCGACATGATCGGCGGAGCCATGGTTGGATTATTTGCTCTGTGCACGGCTGGCGCGATACAATATAGCCTCCCCAAAATACGCGCATCGCGACAATGGAGAGAGACAAGAATATGGCAGAATTTGACATCATCGTCATCGGCGGCGGTTCCGCCGGCAGTGCAGTCGCGGGACGGCTGAGCGAAGACGGCAAGCGCACGGTCTGCCTGATCGAGGCGGGCGGACGCAATAATAATTTTCTCGTCAAGACGCCGGGCATGATGCCGTTTCTGCTGAAAAACGCCAACTGGAAGTTCGATACGGTCCCGCAAAAAGGGCTCAACGGTCGCACCGGTTATCAGCCACGCGGGCGCGGTTTGGGCGGGTCGAGCGCGATCAACGCGATGGTCTATATTCGCGGCAACAAATGGGATTATGACAATTGGGCGGCTCTCGGATGCGACGGCTGGTCCTACGACGATGTCCTGCCCTATTTCAAGAAATCCGAAAGCAACGAACGCGGCGGCGACGCCTATCATGGTGGCGATGGCCCGCTGTCCGTCTCCGATCAGAAATGGCCCAATCCGGGTAGCGTTGCCTTTGTCGAAGCGGCGCGCAATCTGCAGCTGCCGATTCTCGATGATTTCAATGGCGAGAAGCAGGAAGGCATGGGCATTTATCAAGTGACCCAGAAAGACGGCGAACGCTGGTCTGCGGCTCGCGCCTATGTCGAACCGGGCCGTGGTCGTGCCAATCTGACGATCAGGACAAAATCGCTGGTCGAGAAGCTGATTGTCAAGGACGGTCGCGTTACCGGCGTGCAGATCAAGCGCGGTTCCGGCAGCGAAACGATCAACGCGCGTGGTGCCGTAGTGCTATCCGCAGGCGCTTTCGGAACGCCGCATATCCTTCAGCTGTCCGGCATTGGACCGGCGGCGCACCTGAAGGACAAAGGCGTTGATGTGGTTCTCGACAAGCCCGAGGTCGGAGCAAATCTTAAGGATCATATCGACTTTGTTTCCGGCTATCAGACCGAGTCGAAGGAATTGATCGGTGATTCGCTCGCCGGTACCGTGCGCATGGCCAAGGCGATCCTCGAGCACCGTTTTAAGCGCACCGGGATCATGACCACGCCTTATGCCGAGGCTGGCGGATTCTGGAGCAGCGGTCCGGACGTCCCGGCGCCCGATATCCAATATCATTTCGTGCCGGCGATGCTCGAAGATCACGGCCGCGAGGCAGTCAAGGGCCATGGTTTCAGCTGTCACGCCTGCGTGCTGCGCCCGCACAGCAAAGGTAGCGTCAGACTCAACAATGACGATCCGCAAGCGCCACCAGCGATCGACCCGAATTTCCTCGACGATGACCGGGATATCGCGACTTTGCGCAAGGGTGTCCGCCATATGAAACGGATATTGGAAACCCCGCCGCTGACCGATTATTCGCCGACCGACCGGCATCCGATCGATATCAATGATGATGCGGCACTGGACGCGCTGATCCGGCAGCGCGCCGATACCGTCTACCACCCGGTCGGCACCTGCCGGATGGGCGGTGACGATGCAGCGGTGGTCGATGCGCGCCTGAAATTCCGGGGACTGGAAGGTCTCTATATCGCCGATGCGTCGATCATGCCGGAAATCATCAGCGGCAACACCAACGCGCCGAGCATCATGATCGGCGAACGGGCGGCGGAATTCATCAAGGCTGACCTGGGCTAACGGTTCGCCCCCTGACGCTGAGCCTAGAGGTCGAAACTGACCCCTTGCGCCAGCGGCAGTTCGGCGGAATAGTTGATCGTGTTGGTCGCGCGGCGCATATAGGCTTTCCAGGCGTCGGACCCGGATTCGCGGCCGCCGCCGGTTTCCTTTTCGCCGCCAAAGGCGCCGCCGATTTCAGCGCCCGACGTGCCGATATTGACATTGGCGATGCCGCAATCCGAACCCGCTGCGGACAGGAATAGCTCGGCTTCGCGCATGTTCAGCGTGAAGATGGAGGAAGACAGACCCGCGCCAACGGCATTTTGCCGGGCAATCGCGTCGTCCAGTTCCCGGTAGCGCATGACATAGAGGATCGGCGCAAAAGTCTCGCGGCAGACGATAGCCGATTGTTCGTGCATCTCGACCAGCGCCGGCCGGACATAATAAGCATCGGCGTCGCCACTGTCATGGCGATCGCCACCGGTGACGACTCCGCTTTGCTCTGCAGCCAACACCAGCGCATCCTGCATGCCGTCAAAGGCAGCCTTGTCGATCAACGGCCCGACCAGTGCGTCCTGCGCCAGCGGATCGCCAACCGAAATGCTCGCATAAGCGGCCTTGAGCGGGGGCAGCAGTTGATCATAAATATCGTCATGGACAAACAATCGCCGCATGCTGGTGCAGCGCTGTCCCGCGGTGCCGACCGCACTGAACAATATGCCGCGCACCGCCATGTCGAGATCGGCCGACGGCGCGACAATACAGGCGTTGTTGCCGCCCAGTTCCAGGATTGATTTTGCGAAACGAGCCGCGAGATGCTGCCCGACCGCCCTGCCCATCGCGGTCGAACCGGTTGCCGATACCAGCGGTACCTGCGGATGATCGACCAGCTCCGCTCCTGCATCGCGTCCACCGATGATGAGACCAGCGAGCCCGTCTGGCGCATCATCAAAATCGGCCGATACTCGCGCAAAAATGGCATGGCAGGCGATCGCGGTCAGCGGCGTTTTTTCCGAAGGTTTCCAGACCACGCTGTTGCCGCAGACCAGCGCGATCGCTGTGTTCCAGGCCCAGACCGCGACCGGAAAATTAAACGCCGAAATCACCCCGACCACGCCGAGCGGATGCCAGGTCTCCATCATCCGGTGGCCGGGCCGCTCCGAAGCAATGGTCAGGCCATAGAGCTGGCGCGACAGGCCGACGGCGAAATCGCAGATATCGATCATTTCCTGCACTTCGCCAGCGCCTTCGGACGGTATCTTGCCTGCCTCGATCGAGACCAGCCGGGCCAGATCATCCTTGTGCACGCGCAAAGCATTGCCGAACAGCCGGACCAGCTCGCCACGCCGCGGAGCCGGAACCGTCCGCCATTGCAGAAAGGCCTGATGGGCCTGATCCACCGCCGCCGTGACATCAGCGGTCTGGCTGCTGGCCACCGCGGCGATTTGCTCCCCGGTCAGCGGAGTATGGACCCGCAAGTCACCGCCGCCAATTCTTGCGGTGCCGACGCCTAGCCGTTCCAGAATTTCCAAAATTTGCTGCGGGTATGACATGGCGGGTCCTCGCTCGGTTTATCCGCCATCAAATGACATTCAGCCCGGATGATTGCAAATGAAACAGAGGGCAGCCCGCCCTGCCCAAGCGTCTGACCGCAGCTTTGCCAGACAAAAAAAAGGCCGGGATGCTTTCACATCACCGGCCATGAGTTGTTTGTTCGCAGGAGGAACAAGGTGAGGCGCCGACCGGATTTTGGGAGGAGAAGGCCGGCGCCAAACTCGGAAATTAATAGTTGTAGGCGCGCTCTCCGTGTTCGCCGAGATCGAGACCTTCTTGCTCGACTTCTTCGGAGACCCGCAGCCCGGTGACCAGCTTGGCGATATACATCGCAATCGCGGTACCGATGCCAGCCCAGCCGATGGTAACCAGCACACCGATGATCTGGGTGACAACCTGAGCACCCATGGCAGTGGAACCGTCGCCGGGTCCGCCAAACATTGGCTGATAGACAATGCCGGTACCGATCGCACCGACCATGCCGCCGACGCCGTGGATGCCGAAAGCGTCCAGCGAGTCATCATAGCCAAGCTTCGGTTTCAGGAACGAGACCGCATAGTAGCAGACCAGCGAAGCGACCGCGCCGAGAATGATGGCGCCAAATGGTCCGCTGTTGCCCGCTGCGGGGGTTACCGCAACCAGACCGGCAATCACGCCCGAGCAGAAGCCCAGTGCCGATCCCTTGTGACCGCTCAGCTTTTCAGCCAGCATCCAGAACAGGGCGCCCGAAGCGGTGGCAACAAAGGTGTTGATCATCGCCAGGCCAGCTGTGCCGTCTGCTTCCAGTTCGGAACCGGCGTTGAAGCCGAACCAGCCAACCCAGAGCAGACCGGTGCCGATCATGGTCAGCGTCAGGCTGTGCGGAGCCATTGGTTCTTTCGGATAGCCCTTGCGGTTGCCGAGGATGAGTGCTGCAACCAGCGCCGATACACCGGCATTGATATGCACCACGGTACCGCCAGCAAAGTCGAGAGCACCCATTTCAAACAGCAGTCCGCCACCGGCCCAGACCATGTGAGCGATCGGGAAATAGACGATCGTCAGCCAGATCGCGCCGAATACCATGACCGCGGAGAATTTCATCCGCTCGACAACCGACCCGAGCACAAGCGCCAGGGTGATGGCTGCG
>JAGPVK010000212.1 GCA_018067055.1 Sphingomonadales bacterium
TGCCTTCAGGATCGACAGCTCGATAATCGCCTTATCGAGAAAGTGATGGATAATCGTGTTGCGATAATAGCTCGCGATCGGATGCTGGTCCGGCTCGATCGCGTAAACCAGCGTCGAACCCTTGTCATAGCGCACAAGCAGCCCGTTATTGACAAGAGTCTCGACAACCCGCTGAACACCCTCAAGATTCTGGTCCGTCAGATCTTCGCTCATGCGGATGTCACGTTCCCGGGCCCAGCCGACCAGGAAGTTTATCACCGCGCGCAGTTCATTTTCGGTCATCGCCCGCGGGGCAGTGCCGAGCAGGCAAAGGCACATGAGCGAGGTCAGGGTCAGCGGTGTCGCCCGATTGGCTTGCACGGCAACCTCGAAAGCCATTTTGGACAAGGCCAGCCGGTCATTCGGATTGGGCGCCTTCTTGACGATCACCGGTTCGCCGAAATCCACATAGACCTTGCCCATCGGTTCGCGCAGACTGCGCAGATAGCCGATGAACCAGCTCAGCGATTCCGGCTTCTTGATCCGCCCGGTTTGCTCGCTGGCATATTCTTCTACATCCCGGATCAGATCAAAGCTGGTTACCACGGGAATGATATGGACGTCTTCGATATCGTTGCTGTGCGCGCTGTCCATGACATATTTGAGCAGGCCATAACGCGGCGGCATCAGCTTGCCGAGCCGCGAACGCGTGCCCTCGAATGCCCAGGTCATCGGAAAACGTTTTTCCAGCAGATAGCTGACATAATAACGCAAAACGAGCTTGTAGACGGGATTATTCTCGAAGCTTCGGCGAATGAAAATGGTGCCGGCACGGCGCAGCATGAACCCCAGACCGAAAAAGTCGAGGTTGATGCCACCGAACAGATGGATCAGCGGCAAGTCGTTCTGATAGGCCAGATCGGTGGCGGTTACGCCGTCGATATAGGTTTTATGGGTGAACAGCAGCAGCGTCGGATGTTCCCGCATGGTCTTGCGCAACCGGGTCAGCTCCTTGCGATCAAACACCACATCGTCTTCATAGCCCTGCGACAGCATGAACCGGTCGAGCTTCGCCTTCATATCGATGAACAGAGGACTCGGCCTGGCGATCAGTTCCTTCATATATTTTGCCGCCTGCTCGTAGAGCGCAACTTCGCTTTGCCCCATTTCGCCGGAAAGCTGAGTCATCGCGGCGCGGAACCGAGCATCGCTGCGCAAGCCATCGGCGACATGCCGCGGCACCTTGTAGCGGCGGCCTCGCAATCCTCGTTCGGCTATATCCAGCACCAGTCCGGCCTGCCGAACCACGAAAGCGGCAAATTCGGTATTGTCGGTCTGGTCGTAATCCTTGCTGAGCTCGGCAAAGTTCTGCTCGAGTTCGCTGATTGTAGCCGGTTGACCGGTCAGGCAATGGGCCCGGCGTTTGTCGCGCAAGAGGATCGACCGGGCGCGAAAGCTGCCCGGATTTCGCGGATCACCGAAAATGACATGCCGCATTTTCACCGCTCGGCTCTTTTCGAAATTGGGGATACGCCAGGCAATGCGAACCGGCACGACCAGGGTATCCGGATTATCCTTCAGTTTTTCCGCCAACGGACCAAGGCGGATTTTCGCCCGTTCATCGGAAATGGGCAGACTCACCCAATTCAGTTTGCCGCCGGGCCCGCCCTCGGCAATCGATGTGTGGAGCCAATCGATCAGATACCGCCGCTCGACGCCATTGCGCGCGTCGATCACAAATAGCTTCGGGCCCTGTGCCAGCAGCGCTCCTGAATTTGCTATCTGCGTTGCTTCGTCCATCCCGACTCCTTGATTTCAGCCTATTCCGCCGCTTCTATCTTTGGCGTCTCAGCGGCTGCGGCTTTCCTTGCCGAGGTAGATCGATTCGTGGCAGGCTTTGCAACGGCTTTTTTTGCTACTGATTTTTTGGCGGCCGTTTTCCGAACAGCTGGCTTTTTTCGTGCCGCTGCCTTTTTTGTGGCCGGTTTTTTCGCTGCGGGGGCGGACTTTATGCTTCGCTTCGTCGCGGTTGTCTTTTTCGCAGCCGGCTGTTCCTCGTTAACCAGCGCTTCAAGCGCATCCTCTTCGCCCGCCTGCCCCAGCGCCTCGAGGAACATGCCGCGCACCTCGGCAACATGTTCGTTCATCGTCCGGGTCGACCATTTGCTGGTATCCACAGCAGGCAGCACATCAACTCTGACCTTGGCAGGACGCATCAGGAATTCATTTTTCGGAGCAACATCTCCAGCGTTGTGAATGACGATCGGTACCATCGGAACACCGGCCTGGATCGCCATATGAAAGGCACCCTTTTTGAATGGCCCCAGTTTCGGAGACAGGGTTCGTGTTCCCTCCGGCGCGATAACAATCGATTTGCCGTCGATCTTGACCGCGTCGATCAGCGGCGCCATCGCCTTGATTGCGCTGCCGGCGTTGGCTCGGTCGATGAACACCGTTCCAGCCAATTCCATCAGCTTGCCAATCACTGGCGTGTCGCGGACCTCTTTCTTGGCCACCCCGCCCATGTCCCGACGGATCAGCTTGGCCAGGATCATCACATCAGCCTTGCTCTGATGGTTGAAGACGAAAATACAGGGCCGCGACGTCCACAGATTCTCTTCGCCGGTCACTTCCAGTTCGCAACCGGTCAGCGCAGTCGCGATATCGCCGAACAGTCCGGTTGAAAAATTCATTGCCTCGCGCTGCGATCCGGTCAGCGCCCAGATCGGCAGCGACGCAATTGCCGAACCGATCAGCGACCCGGTCGCATAAATTGTCCGGATATAATCAACCGGCTTGCCCTGCCCGCGGCTTTCATATTTCTCCAGCGGCCAATCATTTTCCCGCGCCACTTCGCGCAATTTCGTGTTCGGGTTGAGCGGTCGCGGTTTGCCGACCCGTTCCAGCAATTCGATATCGTCGTAGCTGTCCGAATAAAAATAGCTCTGGTCGAGATCCAGGCCGTAATCCGCAGCGAGATTTTCTGCGGCAATCACCTTGCCTTCGCCAAAGCACAGGGGCCGGATGATATTGCCGGTAAATTCGCCATTCTCGACTTCATATTGCGAACAGAGCACATGCTCGATATCGAGATCGCGCGCGGTCGGCTCGATCTGGTAGATGGTGGCAGAGGACACGATGGCGATCGTATGGCCCTTGGCGCGATGCGCCTCGATCAGCGCCCTTGCCTCGGGGTACACCTTGCGCGCGATATATTTTTCGTAAAGTTCTTCGCCGAATTCGAAATAGCTCTCTTCGGTGACACCCTTCATGAATTTGGCTGCGCCCGTCATCAGTCCCGAAAAACCCATATTACCGGTGCTGTACTGCGCCATCACGTTGATCGTTTCGACGACTTCTTCAGCGGTCATTTCCCGCCGCTTGATTTTCTCCCACAACATTGCGGTGGCCGAATATCCAGCGATGATCGTGCCGTCGAAATCGAACAATGCGGCGATATGCGCACCTTCCGGAGCGTCCAGCACGTCCTGCAAATGAGATTGATATTCAGCGATTTTCTTCTTAGTCATCCAGATGTCCTTTGCCCCATAGCTATCGTGCCAAAAAACCGCGGCATTTCCCAGCTATTATTGGCGAAAGGGTCGATTCATCTGGCGATCGACAGCGAAAGTCCCGCCATCGTTCGATGCTGGCCGCCGATTGAGGGTTTTTGGTTCAAGAAGCTGGATGCCAAGGGACCTATCAAACAACGAAAGACGCGCCGGAAAAGGTCCGACGCGTCTCCCGTTAGAAATGGTGCAGCGAACGGGAATTACGCAACCAGGTCGCCGGCACCATATCCATCAGCTGATTATTGGGCGGATTCATTTTCCGAAGCCTGGCTTTGCGCTTTTGCTGCCTTTTTGAGCTCACCCTTGCTCATTGCCGTGACCAGAACATCGCCTGATCCCGCGAAATTGGCAGCGGGCAATTCTGCCGTCCGGTTGCCCGCTTCGACAATCACCGATTTTACAACGCCGGCACCCGTTGACCGGACCGACTGAACCTGTCCGATCATACGACCTTTGGCATCCTGGATCGGCATGCCTGGCGCAATCGCGAACATACCACCGGCATTTGCGGCCGCGCTGCCTGAAGCGGCGAGCTGACCGAGGTCACCCATTGCCATGGCGCTACCATTGCCAGCAGCGCTTCCGCCAAACGAACCGACACCCGATGCACTGCTAGCGGCACTGGATGCCACGCCACCTACAGTCGATCTTGCCCGTCCTGCGGTATTGCGCGCGGCACCGATTACTTGACCGGACGTGGAACGAACCGCATCGGTGCCGATCAGATTTGCACTGGCGCTGCCGTTGGCAGAGCTTGAAGCGGAACCATCAATCGAGTTGGTAACCACATTGCTCGGCAGGTCGGCGGTACCAATCAGCGAACCATTGGCGCTGGAACTACTCTCTGCATCGGTGGCGACGCTTCCCGACCGCGTGTCAACATGACGGTCAATACGGGTGGAGCTGGCTACATCGCCGTTGCCTGTAATCGTGCCAGTCGTGCGGCCGATCGGGTCCGAACCCAGGGTGCCGCCAAGCGTGCCGCCCAATCCACCACCAAGTCCGCCGCTGCCGCCGAGCAATTGTGCCGACGCCGGTACGGCTGTGAACAATGCGATCGTGAGTGTGCTTGCTATAAGATTCTTCATGGTCTTTCTCCTTGCAGGACGATGATATTTTCGTCGTCTGCAAGGAGAACGAGCGGGCTGTTCCTTTTAATCCGTGAATCGCGAAATTTTTTTCAAACAAATCAGCGAAGCCCGCATTGGCCGCAGACCAGGCCCCGGAAGTGAAGACTGCCGCCGTACATGCGGGGCTGGCAGCCTCGGTGAGTGATATTAAAGGGGTGCGTGCGCATTTGCATCATACTCTGAACTGTCTTGTCGGGCCGGATGGTCAAGGCTTCGACGC
>JAGPVK010000033.1 GCA_018067055.1 Sphingomonadales bacterium
GTCCTTGCGACCTTGTCGCCCAGATATTTCGCACCAGCCAGATCGATCTCGTGCGGTGTCCGGCTGCCGTCGCCACCGGCGACGGTGGATGCGCCATAGGGGGAGCCGCCGACGATCGCGTCATTGCTCATCTGCCCTTGAAAGCCGTAGTCCAACCCTACAATCGTCATGCCCTGATGCAGCAAATTGGTCAGGATCGAAAACTGGGTAGTTTCCTGGCCGCCATTCTGTGACGCTGTCGAGGTGAACGAAGCACCGACCTTACCAACCAGCGCGCCTTTCATCCAGAGCCCGCCAGTACGATCCCAGAAAGATGCCATCTGGCTCGACATGCGGCCAAAGCGGGTCGGGGACCCGACGATGATCGCGTCATAGCCTGCCAGTTGATCCGGTTCGATCACCGGATGATCATCATTGGACGAAAAGCCCGCTGCTTCGACGACTTCAGCAGGTGCGGTCTCGGGCACACGTCCAATGGTCACTTCACCACCGGCTTCGCTTGCGCCCTCGGCAATTGCCTGGGCCAGCGCATCAACATGACCATAGGAAGAGTAATATAATACCAGTATTTTCGCCATTTTCATTCTCCATTCGTTTCGGTTGGGGTAAAATAGAGCAGCGCCAGTGAACTGGCGCTGCTCCGTGCGGGTGTTAGTTTTTGGATTCCCAGGCTTCGACAAAGACGAACTCGGCATCGTCGATCGCTTCGATCTGGAGCGATGCGACGTCCCGGATTGCCGCAGAGTCGCGCGCACCGACCAGCTCGCCATTGACCCGGACCTGCCCGGCAGAGCCAACCAGATAGACATGGGCGCCGTCGGCAATCTGATGCTCGATCGCGGTTCCCGCCGTCAACGTCGCGCCATAGAAGCGCGCTTCCGCTCCAATCTTCAGCGCACCGGCTGCGATGTCTTCATCAAAACCGCTGGCCAGAATTTCCAGCTGGTCGGAACGATCGCCCTTGGGGAAGGCTTTCGCGTCCCAATGGGGAGCGCCGCCGGCTGCGCGCGGTTCAATCCAGATCTGAAACAGACGGGTCTGCTCGTCCTCAAGATTATATTCGCTGTGCATCACGCCGGTACCGGCGCTCATCACCTGAACATCGCCGGCTTCGGTGCGCCCTTCGTTGCCCATATTGTCGCGGTGGGTGATCGCTCCTTCGCGGACATAGGTGATAATCTCCATATCCTGATGGCCGTGCATCGGAAATCCGGTTTTTGGCTGGATCTCGTCATCGTTCCACACCCGGATCGGCCCAAAACCCATGCGCGAGGGGTCCCAATATTTGCCAAAGGAAAAATGGTGGCGGGCCTGCAGCCATTCGTGGTCGACATGGGCCAGCTCTCTGAATTCACGCTTCTCGATCATTGTCTTTCTCCTGTTCGAGCGGCATCGGTTCCGCTCCGTATGAAATGGAAATAGGACGATCTTTTTGTTTCTTAAATAACCAATATAGAAATTGATTGTTTCCAAATATTATCTAAAATCAATCCATGGCCTTACCCGATTATGAAGCATGGGCAATTTTTGCAGCAGTCGCTCGGCTCGGCAGCTTCACCGCTGTTGCCCGCGAACTGGCCCTGTCCAAGCCCACCATCTCGAAAGCCATTACCCGGCTGGAACAGTCGCTGGGCACGGTCTTGTTCCACCGCACGTCGCGCAAGATCTCCCTGTCCACAGCGGGCAAATCGCTGCTTCCGCATGCCCAGCAAATTGCCAGCGACGGCGAAGCGGCGATGGAGGCGGCGCGCGATACCACGCACCTGTTGAGAGGACAGGTGCGGTTGGCCGCACCGCTCAGCTACGGGCTCTCTCATCTGGCGCCGGTGATCGCCGACTTCATGTGTGCCTATCCCGAAATCACCGTCGATCTCCAGCTCAATGACGCGCGGGTTGATCTGATCGAGGAAGGCTTTGATTGCGCCATTCGCATTGCCGCTTTGCCGGACAGCAGCCTGAGGGCGATCAAGCTGCGCGAAGTCCAGGGCTATTTCATTGCCGCACCGAGCTATATCAGGCGCATGGGCCAACCCAGAGTCCCCGGCGATCTGGTCGATCACGATTGCTTTGTCTATTCCAACACCTCAAATCCCGAATTCTGGCACATCACCGGCCCGAATGATCAGGCAACGAACCTGCGCCCCAAATGCCGGTTCCAAAGCAACAATGGCGATGTCATGCTGCCCGCCCTCATCGCTGGCCGGGGCATTGGCTATTTGCCCGACTTTCTGTGTCAAAGGGCCCTCGATGCAGGCCAGCTGATCAACGTCCTGCCAGAATGGCGCATGGGTGATATCGCTCTCAATATTGTCATGCCTCCATCCCGCTTGCGTCCGGCCAGGGTCGATGCGCTGGTCAATTTCCTGAAGAAAAACTTGCGCTAACCGGACACATGCCGGCACTATTTCTCTGTCCTACAGGTCCTCAATTATCTATCCTCCCTGTGGTAACCAACCAAAAGCTGATCCGAACCCATGGCCAAGACTGATTTCTCATATGTTATTTCCAATGCCTGGAAGGGTGCATTTGTATCGGAAATCGACGACAGGGAGATTTTTTCTCTTACACTGTAAAGTTTGTAAAGTTCATCAGCAACGCAGGTCCGAACATTAATGGCGCTCGAAACCATCCTGTTATTTCTGATCACCGACATGATGTTCTGCCTCACTCCTGGGCCAGCGACTCTGGTCATCGTCAGCCATGCTCTGCCGCATGGCCCCGCCGGCGGCTTGCGCGGTGCGTCGGGCCCGATCGTCGGCGTGAATATCAGCAATTTCATTTGGTACGGGCTGACCGCCTTTGGGCTGATCGCGCTGATCCAGGCGGTTCCGACCGGCTATTCGATACTGCGCTGGGTCGGGGTCGCCTATCTGGCCTGGATGGGCCTGCGGATGTTCCACGGAAGCGCCAGCGCGCTGGCCCGGCAATCGGCCAGCAGCGCCGGCTTCGGAAAGGGGTTTCTCAATGGCTTCGCCGTACAAATGTCCAATCCCAAGGCGCTCTTGTTCTACACCGCAGTCATCCCGCCATTCATCGATCCCGATGGCCAGGTGCTGCTGCAATTTGCCATCCTTGCCGGCCTGACGATAATCACCGAGACCACCGGCCTGACCTTCTATGCCAGCCTCGCTTCCCGGGCACGCAAGCTCGGCCGTGTCGATCACGCGCAACCGCTGTTCCAGAAGATTGCGGCAACCGTGCTGATCGCCGCAGCGCTGATATTGGCATGGTGGAATCTGACCGATAGTGCGGTACAGAGCGCGTTCAACCTGACGCAAGGCAATCTGGGCTAATATGATATGATGATCCGAACCTACCTACCCCTGATAGCCCTGCTCTTCGCTGCTCCCCTCTCCGCGCAGGAGGTGCCCGCAGCCGGATTCAATGCAGAAACAATATTGGCGCTCAAGGGCCTGCAACTGCTGGACCAGCGTCTGAACGCGATCGGCTACCGGCTGGCCAGAGCCAACACGACCTATTGCGCCGACAAGGCCGCGCAGAGCGGCCTGCTGTTGCACGATATCGATCAATATCCCGATCAGCCGGTGGCGAGATTCGCGCTGGGCTTTGACGGACCGGTTGTGGTCATCGCGGTGGCACCCGATAGTCCGGGCGCTGCCGCGGGCCTGTTGCCCGGAGACGATATACTGGCCATCAATGGCGTCAAGATCGAGGATATCCCTTCCGATGATCCCGCCTTCGCAAATGAACCACTCGGATATCGACGGATCGCGGCTGTCAATGAGCGGCTGGAAAGGGCGCTGGCGCTGGCGGATGTGACGCTCGACATTCTGCGTGGTGGCGAGCAGATTCAGCTGACCGTTGCGTCGCGGCAAGCCTGCCCGAGCCGGTTCCAGATTGCGGTCAGCGACGATCGCGGCGCTTCCGCCAACGGGAAAATCGTATCGGTCACCTCCCGACTGGCAGAATATTTTCTCAACGATGATGAATTTGCCGCGGTGGTTGCCCATGAACTCGCCCATAATCTGCTGAAACATCGGGATCAGCTCGACGCGCAAGGGGTCAATCGCGGTTTTTTTGGCCAGTTTGGCCAGAGCGCTGGCCGGATCAAGAGCACCGAGATCGAAGCGGACCGGCTATCGGTCTGGCTGATGGCCAAT
>JAGPVK010000214.1 GCA_018067055.1 Sphingomonadales bacterium
TTCAAAAACAGAGCTGGCATCGCTGCCGGCAAGCAGTTGATCGAGAAGTTCATGCGGGATCACAGGTTCTTTGCGTCGTGACATAGTGAGTCTCCTTCTTACCCATTATGCCCGCCCGCACACGAAATTACTGACACTCCCGGTCCACACCGTCAGATTAGGACGAGCCCTCTGCTGTATCCGTCAAGGCAAAGCTGGTAAGCAAAGGCTTCGACCTAAAACTTGCTATCGCGCCCGATCAAGGCCCCCTCAAACGTGACCCCGATCCAGTGCTTCTGCGACTGATCGCTCGTGCATTTGCAGCACAGGATCTTCTGCTCTCCGGAAACCCGTCGCCGATGATTGCAGAATATAGTCCGCGCCATCTCCAACAGCTTGCCCGGCTGAGTTACCTAGCTCCCGACATTATCTCCGCGATTATCGATGGCACGCAGCCGGTTGATCTGACAGGCCGCAAGATCCTGCGGATCGGGAATGTTCCACTCTGCTGGAGAGCCCAACGTAAGCTATTCGGCTTTAACTGAAGCCCAAAACCACTTAAATCCAATAGTGCATCTGGTGCCAGCATTTTGGGCCATGGAGATAAATGGGCATTGTTGCCCACTATTGCCGCTGCCAAATGGTCTCTGGTCACCGGAACTCCCAAATGGCGCGAGCTAACCCTCTAAGAACTGGGTATTAAATGTGCACACGGTAGCGGTGCCGCGAGACATTGAAAATTAAGAAAAAAGGTGGTGCCCGAGGGCGGATTCGAACCACCGACACAGCGATTTTCAGTCGCTTGCTCTACCAACTGAGCTACTCGGGCATCTGCGCCTGCGCGATGCGCTGGCGGCGTTAGGAAGCGACGCTATAGGCGGGGGGATTGCTGCTTGTCCAGCCTAAAAATGGCGGTTTCGTTGCGCCAGTTCAGTCCTCCCCGTCGCGACCGGATTCACCGGCAAAATGATCGGCCAGCTGGTCTGGCGAAACCGCCGGTCCGGGGATTTTATAGCCATCGCCCAGCCATTGCAGCAGATCGCGATCCTTGCATCCGGCGCTGCAGAAAGGGGCAAATTCTGCGGTTGCCGCTTGCCGGCACACCGGGCATTTCGGAGCTCTTCCGCCAGCCACTAGCTATCCCTGCCCAATCAGATTCGGGAAGACCGCGAAAACAAATATCAGCGCCACTCCGATTGGCGAGAGCCACGCCACCAGAAAGCGCCACAGACCAAACATCGAGCCTTCAAGTCCGGTCTCCGCTTCGATCAGCTTGCGGTCAGCGCGCCAGCCGATGAAAACAGCGGTCAGAAATGCGGTGATCGGCAACAGTATCTTGGACACAAAGTCATCAATCGTGTCGAAAATATTCTTGTCCTCGAACAGCGACCAGAATCCCAGCGGATGGACATCGCTCCAGACATTGAGAGAAAGCGCGCAAGCAACGCCGATCAGGAAGATGATTCCGCCAATCAGCCAGGCGGTGAAGGCACGGCCCCATTGGAATCGCCGCATCGCCCAGGCAACGACGCCTTCCAGCAAAGATATCGAACTGGTCAAGGCGGCAAAGAAGATCAGCACGAAGAATAAAAGTCCGACCAGCGACCCGGCTGGCATGGTGTGAAAAGCAATCGGCAGCGACTGGAACACCAAGGTCGGTCCGGCGGCAGCATCAAGCCCGACAGCGAAGACGATCGGGAAAATCATCAGACCAGCCAATATGGCAACACCGGTATCGGCAAAGGCTATCATCGCAGAGGTCGGGGCGAGATTGGTTTCCTTGGACACATAGCCGCCATATGTGATCAGGGCGGCCGAAGCGACGCTCATCGAGAACAGCGCCTGTCCGAGCGCATTATTGATCACCGCCGGCGTCAGCTTGCTGAAATCCGGGGTGAAGAGAAAGGCAACGGCCTTGGCAAATTCTCCGGTGAACGCGCCGTAAATCGTGATCAGCACGAGCAGCACGAAGAAGGTCGGCATCAGATAAAATGCCGCCTTTTCAATTCCGTCCGTAACACCGCGAGCGACAATCCAGATGGTCATGACCATGAACAATGTGTGCATGCCGAGCAGCATAGGCACATTGCCAAAAAGGCTGGTCATCCGGCCGGGAATGGTTTCCGGGCTTTCCGACGCCAGCGCGCTGGCGAATGGGTTGCCGGAAGCAACCGCACCAAGGAAGTCAGCGCCCATCACGCCGATATAATATAGCACCCAGCCAGCCACCACGCTGTAGAAAGTGAGGATCAGGAAAGCGTTGAGAATGCCGATCCCGCCGAAAATTCCCCAATGTCGACTGACATTGGAATCTTCTGCCACCTTGACCACACTGTGGAAAGCATCGCTGCGGCCATGGCGACCGATAACGATTTCGGACAATACCATCGGCAAGCCGATCAGAAGAATGCAACCGATATAGACCAGAACGAAAGCACCGCCGCCATTTTCACCGGCTAGCGTCGGAAAACGCCAGATATTGCCGAGACCAACCGCCGCACCAATTGCTGCCAATATGAATGCGGTTCGCGAGGACCAACCCTCGCTACCCGGTGCTGTTGCGCCTGCCATCTATTATTCTCCCCGATATTCCAGACCAGTTGTGGTCTTGTTACCCCTGTTACTAGCTGCGCATCAGCATCGGGCCAAGGGGTTTTCCGGCAAAAATATGGACATGCAGATGGGCGACCTCCTGATGGCCGTGCTGGCCGATATTCGCGAGCAGGCGATAGCCGGGCTCGACCATCCCGGCTTGCCGAGCAACATGACCGACGCCGCGCACGAAACCGGCGATTTCCGCCTCGCTTGCCGATGCGGAAAAATCGTCCCAACTGACATAGCGGCCCTTCGGGATCACCAATATATGATCGGGTGCCTGCGGATTGATATCGTGAAAGGCGAGCACCCACTCGTCCTCATAGACCGTCTTGTTCGGAATTTCGCCGCGCAGGATTTTCGCGAAAATATTATCGTCATCATAGGGCTGGGTCGGGTCAATCGCCATCAGCTTGCTCCTCTTGCCGCTTTTTCATCCAATCCCGACAGACCTTCCCGGCGCGCCAGTTCGGCGATTACGTCATCCAGCGACAGGTCCATATCGGCGAGCAGGACCATCAGGTGAAACAGCAGATCGGCAACTTCTCCGGTCATCGCCGCCTTGTCGTCCTGGACCGCAGCAATCACCGCTTCGATCGCCTCTTCGCCCAGCTTTTCGGCCATTTTGGCACGACCTTTGGCGCGGAGGCTGGCCACATAGCTGGTTTCGGGGTCCGCAGCGCGGCGCGCCAAAATCGTCTGTTCGAGAGATTTGAGAATATCGTTCATCGCTGGCGGTTTGCGCGACCGATCGCCTGTTCGTCAAGCCCTAGCGGCAGAAGATTGCGTTACCCATGGAAAAGGGCCGCCAGATACTGGCGACCCTTTTCGTTGCGTATCGCTGCTGGATAGCAAACGCTACTCTAATCCTGATGATCAGTTCTTCTTACGGCGCTTGGCTGCCACACGACCAGCAACAAGACCGCTCAGGCCAAAGCCGAGCATCAACATGCTGGAAGGTTCCGGAACGGGAGTTCCACCGCTGGATCCAGTGCCACCGCCGCTGGAACCGGTGCCACCACCAGTGGAACCAGTGTTACCACCACCCGATGAGCCCCAACCCGAGCTACCCCAGCCCGAGCTGCCCCAACCCGAACTACCCCAGCCGGAGCTGCCCCAGGTTGCTTGCGCGGGTGCGCCTACGGCAAAGGCCATCGCTGCCACACCAGTCAAAACTGCACATTTCATCGGTTTCAAAATCTATCTCCATCCTAAGTTCAAAAAGACTATGGATAGTAAAGCAACATCTTTGCCAATTCGCCGAATATCGCTTTTTTAAGGGGATAGAATAGTTAATGCTGTTTCAGAAATATCGGGAATTGTAAGGTAAACCGACATTTACCATCGATCTCGGGGACCGTATCGTGAACAAACAAAACGCCTTTATCGGATCGGACGGGATCAGGTCCGGGCCGGAAGCCCCGCGGCTCGCAGAGCGTCATGGGCATCGGATATACTATGTTCGCCAAAGTGGAAAATAGAAGCGGCAAGGACCGCATTGGCATGACCTTCGGTCACGCCTTCGACCAGATGATCCAGCTTCCCGACGCCGCCGCTCGCCACGACCGGAATCGATACGGCGTCGGCAATGGTGCGAGTCAGTTCCAGATCATAGCCGTCCCGGGTGCCGTCGCGGTCCATTGAGGTCACCAGCAATTCCCCTGCCCCCAGTTCGGCCATGCGCAGCGCATGTTCCAGCGCATCGATCCCGGTCGGCGTGCGCCCGCCATGGGTGAAGATTTCCCAGCGGCCTTCGGCCACGCGCCGGGCATCGATCGAGGCCACCATACACTGACTGCCGAAACGGGTGGCGATATCGCTGATCACTTCGGGCCGGGCCACAGCGGCGCTGTTGACCGCAACCTTGTCCGCCCCCGCCATCAGCAGCGCCCGCGCATCATCGGCAGTACGCACGCCGCCGCCAACCGTCACCGGCATGAAACAGACTTCTGCGGTGCGCCGGACGACATCGATGATCGTGTCGCGCTTCTCATGGGATGCAGTGATATCGAGGAAGCATAGTTCGTCGGCCCCGGCCGCATCATAGGCCTGCGCCTGCTCGACCGGATCACCGGCATCCTGCAGATCAACGAAATTGACACCCTTGACCACCCGGCCATTGGCGACATCGAGGCAGGGTATGACGCGGATACGGACGGTCATTTCAGAAACCTAATAATAGCTGTGCTCCGCACTTGATGCGGAACCCTGGAGGCAAAACTCTGCAGACGCCAGGGCTCCGGCTCGGGGGCCGGAGCACAATATCTATCGGGCGACAATTTCATCGATTGGCCATCGCAATTGCGGTCGCCAGATCCAGCCGCCCGTCATACAGCGCCCGCCCGGTAATCACGCCTTCAATCCCGTCCTTGGCAAACTGGCTGAGCATATGGATATCGTCCAGGCCCTTGACCCCGCCGCTGGCGATCACCGGAATATCGACGCCGCGCGCCAGATCGACCGTGGCTTCGATATTGCAACCGGTGAGCATGCCGTCGCGGCCGACATCGGTGAACAGGATCGAGGCGACCCCGGCATCTTCAAACCGGCGCGCAAGGTCCCGGACGCTGACGTCCGAGACATCGGCCCAGCCCTCGGTTGCGACCATGCCGTCCCTCGCATCGACGGCCACAACAATCCCGCCTTCATATTCCTTCGCCATATCCTTGACGAAATTCGGGTCTTTGAGCGCCGCCGTACCGATCACCAGCCGGGCGACCCCCAGTTCGAACCAGCGTTCGACCGTCTCGCGATTGCGGATACCACCACCGAGTTGCACATAGCCCGGAAAACTGGCGATAATCGCTTCCACCGCTTCCGCATTGCGAGGCGAACCGGCAAAGGCACCATCGAGATCGACGACATGGATATGCCCGGCTCCCGCCGCAGCAAACAAGCCGGCCTGTTCCGCCGGATTGTCTCCGTAAACCGTCGCCCGGTCCATATCGCCTTCGGCCAGCCGTACGACTTCGCCGGACTTCAGATCAATGGCAGGAAATACGATCATGGTTTCCACTCCAGAAAACGATTGAGAAATGCCAGTCCATAGGCCTGGCTTTTCTCCGGATGAAATTGCACGCCAACGATATTATCGCGACCGACAGCCGACACCAGCGGTACACCATGGCTGGTCTTGGCCAATATGTCGGCTTCCTTCGCGGCATCAAAATGATAGCCGTGCAGATAATAGGCTTCACCGGACTCCAGCAGATCATGCCCCTCGGTCGGGGTCACGTCATTCCAGCCCATATGCGGAATCTTGATCGTGTCGTCGGCGGGTTCGATCGCCTTCACCGTACCGCCTATCCAGCCGAGACCGTCATGCGCGCCAAATTCTATGCCTTTGTCCGCCAGCATCTGCATCCCGACACAAATGCCGAGAAAGGGTATTCCTTCGGCACGCACTCGCTGCTCAAGAGCATCAATCATACCGTCGATAGCAAATAACGCATCGCGGCAGGCGCCGAAAGCACCAACACCGGGCAATATGATGCGGTCCGCCCGCACAACCATTTCCGGGTCAGCGGTGACCGCCACATCACCAGCCCCTGCGGCAATCAGAGCATTGTGAACACTGTGCAGGTTACCGGCGCCAAAATCGATCAGCGCGATTGTCTCAGCCACCCAGCTGCCCCTTGGTCGAGGGAATCGCATCACCCTTGCGCGGATCGCGGTCTACCGCCTGGCGCATCGCGCGGGCAAAGCCCTTGAAAATGCTTTCCGCGATATGATGATTATTCTCGCCATAGAGCAACTCGATGTGGAGAGTGATCCCGGCAGCATCCGCGACGCTGTGGAACCAGTGTTTGAACAATTCGGTGTCCATCTCGCCGAGCCGCTCCTGCGTAAACCCTGCATTCCAGACAAAATAGGGGCGACCGGAGATATCGAGCGCGACCCGGCTCAAGGTCTCGTCCATCGGTGAATAGGCGCTGCCGTAGCGCACGATCCCGGCCTTGTCGCCAAGCGCCTGGTTGATCGCCTGTCCCAGCGCGATGGCGCTGTCTTCGGTGGTATGGTGCTGGTCGACGTGCAGATCACCCTTGATCCGCAAGGTCAGATCGATCAGCGAATGGCGTGAGAATTGTTCGATCATGTGATCGAGAAAACCAATGCCGGTGGACACGTCATATTGACCGGTCCCGTCGAGGTTCAACTCGACAAAAATCTCGGTTTCCTTGGTATTTCGCTCTATTGTCGCTGTTCTCATGCACCAGCCCTATAATGGCTTGGACAAATCAGGCAAGAATTTCGCGGCCTTTGTCCGGTGCGAAATTCATTTTACGCCCTTGACCCGATGCCCGCTTCGCGCCACCTAGTGCAAATGAGCAATGATGCCCCCGATAGCCTGATTCCTTACGACGAGATCGTACAGGAGGCCCTGCGCGCAGTGGTGGGCCGCGTGTTGGGTGAAGTCGTCACCGGCGGCCTGCCTGGCGAGCATCATTTCTACATCACCTTCAAGACCCGCGCGCCCGGAGTCGATATCCCCGATCACCTGATCGCCAGATTCCCGGACGAGATGACGATCGTCATTCAGAACCGTTATTGGGACCTGAAAGTCGACAAAGACCGGTTCGAAGTCGGTCTGAGCTTCAACCAGATCAGCTCGATGCTGCATATCCCGTTCGCGGCGATCACCTCCTTCGTCGATCCGGCGGTTGATTTTGCACTGCAATTCCACGTCGACGAGGTGGAAGGCGATATCAATGGCCATGACGCTGCGGAAAATGACGGCGAAACGGATGCGATCGAGATAGTCGATGATGGCTCCAACGTGGTGACGGTGGACTTCGGCAAGAAAAAGTGAGCGGGACCCGCACCGAAACCGACTCTCTCGGCGAGATAGAAGTACCCTCAGAAGCCTATTGGGGCGCCCAGACCCAGCGCAGCATCGAGAATTTCCCCTTTCCCCGCCAGGAACGCATGCCGATCCGGCTGATCCACGCGCTGGCCGCGGTCAAGCAGGCTGCAGCGCGGGTCAATGGCATCCATGGCCTGGATCCGGAAATTGCCGCGGCGATTGAAAAGGCCGCCAATGCCGTGCGCACCGGCGCCTATGACAATCAGTTCCCGCTGAGCATCTGGCAGACCGGCTCCGGAACCCAGACCAACATGAACGTCAATGAAGTGATCGCCGGCGTCGCCAACGAGGCGATCTACGGCACCCGCGGCGGCAAATATCCGGTCCATCCGAACGATCATGTCAACCGCGGGCAATCGTCCAATGACAGTTTCCCGACCGCGATGCATGTCGCGGCAGCCCGGGCGCTGGAAGTCGAGCTGTTCCCGGCGCTGGAACAATTGCACGACGCGCTCGCCGAAAAGGCGCACCAATGGAAATCGATCGTCAAGATCGGTCGCACCCATCTCCAGGACGCCACACCGCTGACCCTGGGACAGGAATTTTCCGGCTATGCGGCGCAACTGGTCGCCGCGCGCGACCGGATCGAAACCGTATTGCCCCGGCTGCACAAGCTGGCACAAGGCGGCACGGCGGTCGGCACCGGCCTCAATGCACCGGAAAATTTTGGCGAGCATATCGCCAAGGAACTATCCAAGATCACCGGCCTGAAATTCACCTCGGCTGCCAATAAATTCGCCGAACTGGCGGCGCATGACACGATGGTCGAATTGTCCGGTGCGCTGAATACGCTGGCGGTGTCCGTGACCAAGATCGCCAACGATATCCGGCTGCTCGGCTCCGGACCGCGATCCGGCCTTGGCGAGCTCGACTTGCCCGCCAATGAACCGGGCAGCTCGATCATGCCGGGCAAGGTCAATCCGACCCAGTGCGAGATGCTGACCATGGTCGCCGCTCAGGTGATCGGCAATCATCAGGCGGTGACCGTCGGCGGGCTGCAGGGGCATCTCGAGCTCAATGTCTTCAAACCGCTGATCGGTGCCAATGTACTGCGCTCGATCGAGATTATTTCCATCGGCATGTCGAGCTTTTCCGAACGCTGCGTGGAAGGTTTGGAGGCTAATGAAGCGCGGATCAGGGAGCTGGTCGATAACAGCCTGATGCTGGTGACCGCGCTCGCCCCGGTGATCGGCTATGACAAGGCTGCGGCGATTGCCAAATATGCCCATAAAACCGGCCAGACCCTGCGCGCATCCGCGCTGGAGCTGGGTCTGGTTGACGCAGACACCTACGATAGCCATGTTAGACCTGAGAATATGGTCGGCAAACATGGCTGATCCGGGAACAAAAACAACATGTCGATAATCAGAAATATATTCACTACGATGGTCGGTTACGAAGCGCGCAAGCACACCCAGGGTCACGGATTGCGGAATTTCGGCCTCGGCATGATCGCCGCCCGTATCGCCACCCGGTCGGTGCCCGGTGCGCTGCTGGTCGGTGGGGTGTTGATCGCCAAAAAAATCTATGATGACTCGAAAGAGGCAGAAGCGCTTCCTGCTTCCGAAGCGGTTATCGAAATTGAGGGTCGGCCGGTTCCAGCAGACAGCGATCCGGCTAAAAAACCGCCTGCTTTACGGCTTCCCCGTTAGCCAATAGCCGGTACCTGCGGCCTGCCAATCCTTGACCGCTTCGATCGGTACCGTCAGCATCAGGATATTGAGCGCCAGATTGTCACGAATCAGATAGCCGGTAACAAGCTCGAAGATCACCGCGATCGTCAGCGTCACCTTCCACGGCAGGCGCGCAGCGAGGAAAAAGCCGAATATCATCCAGGCAATATCGGCCATCGAATTGATGATGCTGTCCCCTTCATAGCCATAAGAAATGGTTGCTTCGCGATAGCGGTCGATGATGATCGGCGAATTTTCCAACACTTCCCACGCTCCCTCGACCAGAATCGAGAGGCACAGGATCACGCCCAGCGGCAACAGCTTGGCGAAGTGCCGGCGCAAAAGATGGCCGAGACCGAAGAAGAGAAAACCGTGAATGACATGACTCAACGAGTACCAGTCGGCGAGATGCTGGCTGTTTTCCGAAGATTGAACAACGCCGTGCCACAGCTTGACGGTACCGCAGGTGCAGATCGGAGGACGGCCCATTTCAAGCAGAATCAGCGCAAAACCGACAAATAGAATGACGGCGGCAAACGCGCTATATTTGCTGATCCGGAGCGGCCAAACCATTTGTATTTCCGTTTCCTAAATAGGGATTGAGAACAGCTTTTCCCAATTATTGCAATATTGATTGTAACTGACATTGCTGTAAGCTTGGTAAAAGCCGCTGGTATCAAGCGGGACAGGAGAGCATATTGGCAACGACCGTACAGCCGGGGCACCCCCCCCGCAAATTCTATGGCTGGACCAATGTCGGTCTGTTCTTCTTCATCCAGTTTGCCGCTTCCGGCTTCGTCTATTTCGCTTATTCCGTTGTCTTCCCGGTGATGGTCGAAACGATGGCCTGGAACCGCGGCACGGCATCCCTGGCGCAAACGGTCGCGCTGATCATGCTGGGCCTGGCCTACCCATTGACAGGCTATCTTATCCACCGCTTCGGAGTGCGCCAGACGGTCACGATCGGGCTGCTGGTGATGCTGTCCGGTCTCGTGCTGCTGGTTTTCGCCGTGACCGCCATCTGGCAATGGATCATGGTTTGGGGAGTCGTCATGGGCCTGTCCTTTGCCCTGACCGGACCGATCTGCTCGCAATCCGCGATGATCAGCTGGTTCAGCATCAGACGGTCGACCACCATCGGAATTGTCATGACCGGCGGTGCTCTGGGCGGTGCTCTGGCGCAGCCGGTGCTGTCGAGCATGATGGATCAGTTCGACAGCTGGCGGGCGGCCTGGCTGATCGCTGCCGCCATGGTCGTCATCTCACTGATTGCCGCGCAATTTGTCATCAACCGCCCGCAGGATATCGGACAGCATCCCGACAATGTCGATCCAGCCCTGGTCTCGGACGATCCGCTTGCCGGCAATCTGCGTCCCAAAACCCATCGGACCGGGTATGACTGGACGATGAAGCAGATCTTGCGAACGCCGACTCTCTATATGTTGATGCTGGTCACGCTCGGCTATCTCGGCACGTTCTTCTTTCTGCTCAACCATGGGGTTTTGCACCTGACCGATAATGGACTCTCCGGTCTGCAGGCCGCCTCGATCATGGGTTTGGCGATCCTCGGCAGCGGTCTGGCGCGCATTCCAGCCGGTTGGCTGGGAGACCAGTTCGAATTGCGCTGGACCCTGTTCGGTTCGATTTTGCTTATGGCTCTGGGCCTGTCAGGTTTCTGGCTCGGTCACGGAATTGTTCTGCTTTCGGCGATGGGCATGTTGTTCGGTGCGGGCTATGGCAGTTTGCTGGTGCTGGGACCGGTGGTGATCGGCAATTATTATGGTGAGCGCGCTTTTCCGATCATCAATTCCGTGCTGGCTCCGGTGATGTTGCCGTTTGCTGCGGCCGCGCCAGCCGGAGCCGGCTATATTTTCGAAGCCACCGGCAGCTATGATCTGGCTTTTGCCGGTGCGATCCTGTTGCTGACCGCGGGCATGATCGCGGCCTTTTTCATGAAACCGCCGCTCGCGCCCGGCTAGGCCCTGAACCTAGACATTTCCATCGCTGGACAGCAGCGCCGCAATCGACCGGGTGCCGGGCCGACGCGCCAAGACGATCATCAGGATGGTCGTGAACGGCACCGCCAATATCGCGCCCGGAATACCCCACAGGCTGCTCCAGATGGCGAGCGAAACCAGCACCACCATCGGGCTGAGATTAACCGACTTGCTGAGCATCTTGGGTTCGACAACATTGCCGATAATCACCTGCGCAGTCGTCATCAGCCCGGTCGCGATCAGCGGGATTGTCAGACTACCGAATTGGGCCACGGCAAAAAGCGCCGGAAACGCGACCCCGACAAAGGAGCCGATATAGGGAATATAGTTGAGCAGGCCGATGATGATCGCCCACAGGGCTGCATATTCGACGCCCAGGATCAGCAATATCGCCCAGCAGATAAGGCCGAGCATGATATTGATCAGCGTCTTGGTCGCCAGATAGCTGCCAATATCATGGTTGATCCGGGTGATCATGTTGAGCGTATCGGTGGACTCGCGATCAGAGCCAAAGGCCCGGCGCACCTTTTCCGGAAAGCCGGTGATCTCGCTGAGCAGGAAGGAGGCGTACAAGATGGTGATGAAGATGAATCCGCCAAAGCTGGTCAGCGAGGAGAGCGCGCTTTGGGCCACCGCCGCGATGTCTATCTCGGTGAAGAACCTTGTTGCAAATTCGCTGATCGCGTGCGCAACGGCCTCCGTTCCCCGGTCAAATATCGCAGCCGGCGAACCCATCAGTTCGGAAATCTTTGGTCGACCGGCCCCCTCTTCCACCGGCAGCGGAAACCAGGTTACGAACAGATTTTCCAGATTGCGCTGATAGACTGGCAGCGAGGGTACCAGATTCTGCAAGCTGGCCACCAGCATCCGGGTCATCGCAAACAGCAATGCCAACACCCCGATCAGGGCAAGCGTCGCGCGCAGCCATAGCGGGGTTCGGCCCAGTCCCGGAATACGGGCAACCGTCGCGCTGGCGGCATAGAGAATCTGCAGCAATATGACCGCGGTCACGATCGGCAATATGATGTCCTTGCCGACGTAAAACAGCCAGCCGACCATGATCGTAATGCCGATCGCATAAAATATAGTGCTGACGCGCCCCTGGATCATGATTTTGGGATAGCCTGATTCAACAAGACTGTCATCAGGATGATTGCACCGGCAAGCCATATCGCGAAACATCCGGACAAGCATCTTGACGCGATGCGTTCTTCTCGGCCAATAGCCGCTATGGCCGACAATATCTCTTCCCAGAATATCGACAATGACCACCGCGAATTGAACCGCCGGGGGCTGTTATTCGTGCTGTCTTCCCCGTCCGGTGCCGGCAAATCGACGCTCGCGCATATGTTGCTGAAAGCGGATGAGGAGATCGCCATGTCGGTCTCCGTTACCACGCGCCCGAAACGGCCCGGCGAAGAACATGGCAAGGATTATTATTTTGTCAGTGGCGACGAATTTGAAGAAATGGTCGCCGATCACAGCTTCCTCGAATATGCCACGGTTTTCGGCAACCGCTATGCCACGCCAGCCGCGCCGGTGAACCAGAGTCTGGAAGCGGGACAGGATGTGTTGTTCGATATCGACTGGCAGGGCACCCAGCAGCTATACCAGCGTGCCGGACAAGATGTCGTGCGGGTGTTCATTCTGCCGCCTTCGCTGGATGAATTACGCAATCGGCTGGAAAGCCGCAACACCGACGCGCCCGAGATTATCGAGAGCCGGATGCAGCGGGCGGCCAGCGAGATCAGCCATTGGGACGGCTATGACTATGTCCTGATCAATGATGATCTCGACGCCTGCTTTGCCAAGGTGAAGCAAATCCTCGCCACCGAACGGATGCGGCGGTCACGACAGACGGGCCTGATCGGATTTGTCCGCGATTTAATGGCCGAGTAGCAAAGCGCAGGCGAAGGTTTCAGGCATCTGTCCTTTAAAATCGCAATGAACAATATCGGATTTCACCGGCGTTGCAGCGTTTGACCGCATCCCGCCATTCGTCCATTTTTATCTCATAAGCGGCCTGGCGGTCAGCATCGGCCTTCTGGTCTGCGGCGATCTTTTGCTGGTTCAGTTTCAGTTTCTCGGCATATTGCGCTTCTGACTCTTCGTTCACGCGATTCAGATATTCGGCGCGCAGCGCATGGGACTGGTTGCGGATGCACGAAGTCAGAAGTTCGGATTTTTGCTGCTCGGCTCTGAATTTCTCGGAAGCTCCGGACCAGCGTTTTTCGACGATCGGTTCGCATAGGGCGGGAATTTTGGCCAATCGCGTGTCATAATCCTGACTGCGGCTTCTGATCAGCTGTTCGTTCGATTTTATGCCCGGATCAACGGACAATTCAGCGTTTTTTCGAGCCTGCACGCATTGCGGGCTCGACCAGATATTGTAATATTTTTCATTATTTGCGGGATCAGACCGACTATATTGCTGGACCAGATATTGTTTGGCGCCCTCACAATCCAGACTGGGTTCCTGCGCCATCGCGGTGCCATTGAA
>JAGPVK010000035.1 GCA_018067055.1 Sphingomonadales bacterium
GATCTCGAAACAGATTGCCGCATTGCTTGGCTTGCCGGCTGATGTCGAGACCACACCGACGAAATTGATGACGGCGATACTGGCATGCGACGCCGATCTGCTGTGGTTTGGCGGGATCGGCACCTATGTGAAGGCCGCGTCCGAGAATCACATTGAGGTTGGGGATCCGGCCAATGACAAGATTCGCCTCAATGCCGAGCAGTTGCGGGTCAAGGTCATCGGCGAGGGTGCCAATCTGGGCATTACCCAGGCTGCACGGATCGCCTTTGCAACCAAGGGTGGCCGGATCAATACCGATTTTATCGACAATAGTGCCGGGGTTGATTGCTCGGATAATGAAGTCAATATCAAGATCGCGCTGAATGCAGAACTGGCCAGCGGCAAGCTGCTGCCAGGTGTGAGAAATGCATTGCTCGAATCGATGACCGATGATGTCGGCGCGCTGGTTCTGGAAGACAATCGACTGCAGGCCCTGGGTCTCTCGATCGCTGAAATGGGCGGTCCGAAATCGCTGCCGTCTTATGTCCGTCTGATCGAACAATTTGAAGATCAGGGCCAGTTGAACCGGGCCGTCGAAGGCTTGGCCAGCAATGAAGACCTGATCCGACGTGGTCAGGAAAAACGCGGACTATACCGGCCCGAGCTGGCCGTACTGATCTCTACCGCCAAGCTGGTATTGCAGGACGCCATAGAAAATAGTGACCTGGGTGATGATCCCGGATTGAACAGCGAACTGCTTCAGGCCTTTCCGGCGGCGATGCAGCAGGGCCATGAATCGGCCATTCTCAATCATCAATTGCGACGCGAAATCATTGCCACGAAACTGGCCAACCGGATGATCAACCGGCTGGGTCTGATCGACCCGTTTGAATTGGCCGAAGAAGAAGGGTGCACATTGGGCGAGGTGGCCCGCGCGTTCGTGATGGCTGAACGCCTGTTCCACGCTGACCGGATTTGGCGTGAACTGGAAGTAGCCGAAATTTCCGAAGATATCAGAATAACCCTGTTCGATCGGCTCGCCTATGTGCTCCGTTCGCACATGGCGGACCTGATGCGAATCGGGGTTTCGGACGACCGGATCGGCGATACCGTCGACATGCTGGCGCCGGGCGTGACCCTGCTCAACAAGAATGTCGAGAAGCTGATAACCGCGGAAGGCCGTTTGCAGGCAGCCAAGCAGGTAAAAAATCTGGTCGAGGCAGGGGCAACGCCCATCATCGCCAACACGATTGCCAATATCTACATGAATGATGGTGCCGCAGGCATTGCCTTTCTCGCCCACAGCCGGGAAATTGATGCGCTGGATGTCGCGCTGGCGTTTACCAATCTGGGCAGCCAGCTCGGTCTCGACTGGGCGCAAATGACAGCCACCCGGATCAATCCATCCGATCCTTGGGATCGTTTGCTGGTCGCCGGACTCGCTCGTGATTTTCAGCAGATGCGCCTCGATTTCCTGCGCCGTACCCGGGGCAAGGATATGCAGCAATTTGTCGAGAATTGGGCAGAGCGCAATATCGACCGTGTGGCGCAGTTCAGGAAGATCATGGATCGGGCGCAGCAAACGCCTAGGCCGTCGATCGCCATGCTGGCACAAATTGCCGGGCAGGCGCGGTTGTTGCTTTCGCGCTAGATCCAGTAGCCGAGCAGATGAAGCGACAGGCCGACCAGTCCGCCAACCAGGGTGCCGTTCACCCGTATGAATTGCAGGTCACGACCGACGGCATTTTCGACCCGATCGGTAATCGTCTGGGTATCCCAGCCGCGGATCGTTTCTGACACCAGCTTGACGATATTGTCGCCATAGCTGTCGACCACGCCGATGACGGCACGCCGGCCGAATCGGTTGATCTGTCGATTGAGCTGCTCGTCCTGCTGCAGACTGACGCCCAGCTGGACCAGCGCGTCCCCGAACTGACCGGCCAGTGCAGCATTGGGATCACGGGCGGCGCGTAACAGCGCTTCGCGGCCTTGTTCCCAGATACCATCAAGCCAGGATGCGATGGCCGGATTCTCGATTATCTCAAGTTTCCATTCGTTGACCTTTTGCCGAAGATCAGGATCATGGCGCAGTTCGGTCGCCAGTTGCACCAGACTTTCTTCGGTTTTGGCGCGGACGGGGTGATGCGGATCGGCTGCCATGTCGGCGAGCAATTTGTAGAGACCGTCGAGCACCTCGTTGGCAACGCGGTCGTCAAGTCCGGTCCAGCGCATCACCGCATTGGCGCGGTCGGTCACGATGTTGCGAATTACCGATTCATTGGTGTCCAGCGTACGATAGGCCCAGCGAATGGTTGAATCGATCAGCGGACCATGACGATTTTCCGCCATGACCGCTTCCAGGATTTGTCCCATAGGCGTCGCGATATCGAGGCCGACGGCCTGTCTTTTGATCGCACCCTTGAACATGGTTCCAAGGCGATCCTTGTCAAGCGAGGCAATCGCATCGCCCAACAGTCGCGATGCACCGAATTTGAGCCGTCCTTCTCCGCCGCTCGGCGATTGCAAAAAGCGTCCGATGCCACTGGCCAGATCGACATGTCGCATGCGCTGGGCAACGAGGCGCGAGATAAGAAAATTGTCCTTGAGGAAATTGGCCAGCGTGTCACCGATCCGGTCCTTGTTGCGCGGAATGATCGCCGTATGGGGGATCGGCAGGCCCATCGGGTGACGGAACAGGGCGGTTACGGCAAACCAGTCCGCCAATCCGCCAACCATTGCCGCCTCGGCAAAGGCACGGACAAATCCGATCGCCGGATGCATCGCCTCATAGCTTTTCGAGGTGAGATAGATGATCGCCATGACCACCAGCATACCGGTGGCTATGATTTTCATATCCTGACCAGCATTGCTGGTTTTGGTAGCAGAAACTGTTCCGTTGCCGCTGCCTGTCTGAGAAGAAATTGGCTTCACTCGGCGGGCTGAACCTTTGCGCCGGGACCATCGTGGCGGTCATCGCCGGGCTCGTAAGTCAGCATTTTTCTGCGCAGCCATGGTCCGGCCCGTCGTTCGAACCCATCTGCCAGACTGAATCCAGCGGGAACAATGATCAGGGTCAACAGGGTCGATACGACCAGACCACCGATCACCACGATACCCATTGGCGCGCGCCAGGCACCATCGCCGGACAAGGATAGAGCGGTTGGTACCATACCTGCGGTCATCGCCACCGTGGTCATGACAATCGGCTGGGCACGCTTGTGTCCGGCATCCATGATCGCCTCGAACTTCGGCACGCCTTTTTGCATTTCCTCGATAGCAAAATCGATCAACAGAATTGAATTTTTACTGACGATTCCGAGTAACATGAGTACCCCGATCAGGACTGGCATGGACAGCGATGTGCCCGTGACCCAAACCAGCAGCATCCCGCCAAGCGGCGCCAGTGCGAGCGAACCCATGTTGACCAATGGCGACATCAGGCGCTTGTAGAGCAGGACAAGTGTCGCAAACACCAGCAGAATGCCGGCTATCAGAGCGATCACAAAATTAACCGCCAGTTCCTGTTGCCATTCGTCTTCGCCAAAGGCTTCGTTGGACACGCCGGTCGGCAGATTTTTCATGATCGGCAGTTCGAATATTTTTGCCATCGCCTCACCCTTGATCACGTCTGGGGCCAGATCGGCACCGACAAATGTCCGGCGGTTCTGGTTATAGCGCTGGATTGATGTCGGTCCGGAGCCGAAACTGACCGAAGCCACGCGGCTGAGCGGCACGGTGCCGCCACTGGCAATCGGGATGGGCAGATTCTGGATAGTTGTCAGATCATTCCGCGATTCAAGCGGGAGCATGACCCGGATCGGAATTTGCCGGTCCGACAGGGAAAATTTGGCAGCATTCTGATCGATTTCGCCCAATGTTGCGATTCGGATCGTCTGGCTCAGCGACGCCGTCGTGACGCCGAGTTGGGATGCCAGATCCATATAGGGTGTAATAATGATTTCGGGTCGGCTGAGGTCGGCGGCGATACGAGGAGCCCGTACCAGGTTAATTTCTTTCATCTGCTCAACCAACTCGGCTGCGGTCGTGTCGAGCAAATTCGGGTCAGACCCGGTCAGCATGATGGAAATGTCGCGTCCTGTCCCGCCGCCACCGCTTTGCGACTGAAAGGAAATCCGTGCGTCGGGAATTTTTTGCAGTTCCGGTGACAGGCTGCGTTCAAACTCGATCGATGTTTTTTTGCGATCTTCCTTCAAACTCACAAACACTGTCGCGTTTGTTTCGCGAACGCGCGTGAGAGCGCGGTCGACCTCGGGCTGGGCGTACATCAATTCTGATACGCGATCTGCGATCTTCTCGGTCTGTTCAAGCGTCGTTCCGGGTACAACCTCGATCTGGATGCGGCTATTGTCCTCATTGATCGTTGGCTGAAATTCTGCCGGTGTGATCGCAAATAAAATGACCGTCAATCCAAAGGCGACAATACCTGTACCCATCATCCAGATGCGGTGATCATGGCCGCGTGCCCGGAAACGACCGGACCGATAGGCATACCAGTCCGCAAACCGCCCGCCGATTTTGTTCACGACCCATTTAAAGACCCGTGTTACCAGAGCTCCGGCTGCGAAACCTGCAATGACGCCTATCACCAGACTCAATATCGCCCGCAGAAAGTCACTGGGCATCAAAGTCGGAAGCAGATCATAGATCAGTTTGCCGACCAAATATGCTGGTATGACGAATGCGGCAACGATCAGAGTGAACAGAATAACGCCGATTAGATAATGCCACCACACGGCTTTCGCGGGCACAAGTGTGTGGCGGATACGGTCCGCCGAGGAGCGATCTAATACCCACTGCAGCAACCGCATATATCGGTCCATCCAGACCCCGCCGCCATGATCGGCCTGGCCTTTGGCTTTGAGGAAATAGGCCGCTATCATAGGCGTTATCATCCGCGCAACGGCGAGGCTCATCAGCACCGAAATCACCACGGTAATCCCGAAATTTTTGAAGAACTGACCGGAAATGCCGGGCATCAGTCCGACCGGCAGGAAGACGGCGACAATACAGAATGAGGTGGCGACAACCGCGAGGCCAATCTCGTCGGCGGCGTCAATCGATGCCTGATAGGCGGTTTTGCCCATACGCATATGGCGCACGATATTCTCGATCTCGACAATGGCATCATCGACAAGGACACCGGCCACCAGACCAAGCGCGAGCAGGGAAAGGAAGTTGAGATTGAATCCGAGCAGATCCATGAACCAGAAGGTTGGTATCGCCGATAAAGGTATAGCGATGGCCGAGATCACCGTCGCTCGCCAGTCGCGCAGGAAGATAAAGACTACAACAACGGCCAGAATCGCCCCTTCGATCATAGCCAACATCGAGCTTTTATATTGCGACTTGGTGTAGGTTACGCTGTTGAAAAGCGGAATGAACTCGATTCCGGGGACCTCGGCTTTGATCTTGTCCATCACTTCAATCGCGTTGTCATAAACCGTGACATCGGAAGCTCCGCGAGCGCGGGACATCGAGAAATTGACGACCTCAACACCCTTGACCTTGCTGATGGAACTGCGCTCGCCGAAGGAATCGTTCACTTCCGCAACATCGCTCAACTTGATCGTCTGGCCGTTGCCCAACGATATTTGCGTCTGGGACAAATCATAGGCATCGTCCGCATTGCCCAGAACGCGGACCGACTGTCGAGTGCCGCCCACTTCTGCTCGTCCGCCAGCGGCATTGATGTTGATCTGGCGCAATGCGGCGTTCACCTGGCTCGCGGTAACGCCAAGTGCCTGCATCCGTTCGGGACGCAGAATAACCCTGATTTCCCTGTCGACGCCACCAAACCGGTCAACTTCCGCCATACCATCGACGGACAGTAGCCGCTTGGCGACGGTGTCATCGACGAACCAGCTAAGCTGTTCGACGGTCATGTCATCGGCTTTGACAGCAAAAAACGCGATCGGGCCACCCACTGCATCGACCTTTGCGACTTGCGGTTCCAAAATACCTTCTGGCAAGGATCCACGAACCTGATCGACCGCATTT
>JAGPVK010000036.1 GCA_018067055.1 Sphingomonadales bacterium
ATGTGCCAAAGCCGACGATCGTCAAGCCGATCAACAGTTCCGACATCCCGGCCCGCTCGGCCACGCGGACGGCGCCGCGCACTAGCAACTCGCCGCCGACAATCAGTATGACAAATCCGGCCAGAAGCAGGAGGAGCGGGATCAGCATGAACTAAACCCCGCCTCTACTGACCTTCACGCTTGCCGAGCAGTTTCAGGCGCAATGCGTTGAGCTTGATGAAACCCTCAGCATCTTTCTGGTCATAGGCGCCTGCATCATCTTCAAATGTGACAACTTTTTCGCTGTACAGACTGTCCGGCGACTTCCGGCCGACGACATTCACCGAACCCTTGTAAAGCTTGAGCCGGACCGTGCCGTTGACCCGTGCCTGGCTATGATCAATCGCCGCCTGCAGCATCTCGCGCTCGGGCGAGAACCAGAAGCCATTGTAAACCAGCTCGGCGTAGCGCGGGGCCAGCTCATCCTTCAGATGGGCCGCACCCCGATCCAGTGTCAGCTGCTCGATCCCGCGATGGGCCGCATGGTAGATGGTGCCGCCGGGCGTCTCGTACATGCCGCGCGATTTCATCCCGATATAGCGATTCTCAACCAGGTCGAGCCGGCCGATGCCATGCTCGCGGCCATAGTCGTTGAGCTTTTCCAGCAGGGTTGCCGGGCTCATCGCTTCGCCATTGATCGCGACGCCGTCTCCGCGCTCGAAATCAATCGTGATATATTCCGGCGTATCGGGCGCGTCTTCGGGATTATTGGTCCGCGAATAGACATAATCCGGCACTTCTTCCCACGGGTCTTCGAGCACCTTGCCCTCAGACGAGGTGTGCAGCATGTTGGCATCACATGAAAAGGGCGATTCTCCCCGCTTGTCCTTGGGAATCGGAATTTGATGTTTCTCGGCAAATTCGATCAGCTTGGTGCGGCTGGTCAAATCCCATTCCCGCCAGGGGGCGATAACCTTCACATCCGGATTGAGGCCATAATAGCCCAGTTCAAAGCGAATCTGGTCATTGCCCTTGCCGGTGGCGCCATGTGCCACAGCGTCCGCATTGGTCAGCTTGGCAATCTCGATCTGCCGTTTGGAAATCAGCGGCCGCGCGATCGAGGTGCCGAGCAGATACAGACCTTCGTACAGCGCATTGGCGCGCATCATCGGAAAGACGAAATCCTTGACAAATTCTTCGCGCAAATCGTCGATGAAAATATGCTCCGGCTTGACGCCCAGCGTTTCCGCCACCCGTCGCGCAGGGCCCAATTCCTCGCCCTGCCCCAGATCAGCGGTAAAAGTCACCACTTCGCACTGATATTCCTGCTGCAGCCATTTCAGGATGACGCTGGTATCGAGGCCGCCGGAAAAGGCCAAAACCACACGCTTAACGGAATCGCTCATTTTTTCGACTTTCCATGAATTGAGGCCAGATAAGATTGGGCGCCTAACAGGCTCCAATTTGCCGCGCAATATCATATATGGGCGATAAGCGGAGGGCAGCATGGCGACAGAGGCAAACAAAACACAGGAAACAGATGCAGGCGTGAGCGTGTTCATTGCGACGATAACACCCGAAAAACGCCAACAAGAGGCGCATATTCTGATCGACTTGTTTCACCGGATCACTGGCCAAGAGCCAAAAATGTGGGGTCCGAGCATCATCGGATTCGGTAGCTATGACTATAAATATGACAGCGGACGGGAAGGCGCATCGCTCAGAACAGGTTTTTCACCGCGAAAGGCGAAATTAAGCCTCTACCTGATGGGCGCCTATAGCACGCCCGAAGCTCAGGCTGAGCAGGATCGACTGCTCGGCTTGCTTGGCAAACATAGTCTGGGCCAGTCCTGTCTGTATATAAGCCGCCTTGACCAGATTGATCTCGCGGTACTTGAGCAACTGATCCGGAACAACTGGGATTTGATGAACCAGCGCTTTCCGATATGACAATATCTAGCGCACTCCGTCGATCCATCGACCGGGTTCAGGCCGCCAGCCCCTTCTCAGCCTCGCCGATATAGTCCCGGGTCAGTGGCAAGGCATGCCGATTGCGGCTGAACTGGATCTGGTAGTTGCACATGCCACCATTCTCAAACGCCGCCGTCGCACCGGCCAGATAGAAAGTCCACATCCGGTAGAATCGTTCGTCATAGAGCGCGATGATTTTTTTGCGGTTTAGTACCGTCCGCTTATACCATTCGCGCAGCGTGAAGGCATAATGCAGGCGCAGGGTTTCGATATCGGTCGCGATCAGGCGATATTGCTCGCTGGCTGCCAATGTTTCGCTCAGCGCAGGGATATAACCGCCTGGGAAAATATATTTTCGGGTAAATGCATCGGTGGTGCCGGGTCCGCCCATCCGCCCGATCGTATGCAGCAGCATAACCCCGTCATCGGTCATCAGATTGGCACAGCAGCGAAAGAAGGTCTTGAATTGCGGCGTACCGACATGTTCAAACATGCCGACAGAGACGATCCTGTCAAATTTCCCGGCTTCGCGCTGGGCAAGGTCGCGATAGTCGATCAATTCGAACTTCACCTTGTCCGCGACGCCTTCCTTTTCTGCCCGTTCCCGCGCCTTCTTCAGTTGCTCCTCACTTAGCGTGATTCCAAGCACCTCGACGCCAGTCTTTCGGTGCAAATACAGCGCCATGCCACCCCAGCCGCAGCCGATGTCGAGCACCCGCTGGCCGGGTTTGAGATTCAATTTTGCCGCGATATGCGCTTTCTTGTCGGACTGCGCCTGCTCCAGCGTCATCTCCGGGCCATGCCGGTCGAAGTCCCAGTAGGCACAGCTATATTGCAGGTCATCGTCGAGAAACAGGTCGTACAGCGCATTGCCAATGTCATAATGATGCGCGACATTGCTTTTTGACCGGCCAAGTAGGTTGACCCGGTCGAGACTGCCCGCGGCGTGGTCGCGAAGTTTCTTGAAAAGGCCCGGCTCTTTCAGCCTGCCGCCGCGTTCGAATGGCCGGTTAGCCCGCAAAAGCTGCACCAGTTCCATGATGTCACCCTGTTCGACGATCAGCCGGCCATCCATGAATGTTTCGGCCGCGCCGAGGCGGGGATCGAGCAATATCTGCCGCATCACCCCTTTATCGGCGAGCCGGATGCCGATATCGGGATAGCCTGGCGCCGAACTACCAAATGCTTCGACCGATCCGTCTGGATGGGTAACTTTTATCGTGCCTTTTTCAATTACGCTCTTCAGAAACCCGCCTAATATCGACATTCAATCACTCCATGATGAAACGCAAACAGTCCCGATATTCAGATACCGGCGTACCATTCATAATTGGCAACGTCCTGCCAATAACCGCCTTTGCCTTCGCCGATTCCGGCCAAGGACGCAACCGCTTCGATACCGGTAATATATTTGGCCTGCTTGTAGCCCAATTGTCGCTCTACCCTCAGCCGCAAGGGTGCACCATTTGCGACTGGCAAGGCTTCTCCGTTCAAGCGATGGGCCAATATCGTCTGCGGATGATAGGCATCCAGCAGGTCGATGCTCTCGTAATAAGGCCTGCCACCCAATTGGTCAGCGCAGTGAAAAACCAGAAAGCGGGCCGAATCCCGCAAACCGGCGACATCGAGCAGGATTTTGACCGGCACACCGGTCCACTGCCCGATCGCACTCCAGCCTTCGACACAATCATGCCGGGTAATCTGGGTCCGTTGAGGCAGGGACTGGAGTGCGGCAAGGCTGAAGTGCCGCGGCTTGCTGAACAGGCCGGTCAGCCTGAGTTGCCAGTCAGCAAAGCCCTGTGCCGCACTTGCCGCATATTCGGAGGTTCCCGGATCGCGGGTGCCATTTGCCCGGAAGCTTGGCGACAGATCGGCAATATTATATTCGCTGGCCAGTTGCATGCGGTCACCCAGCGCGCGCTGGACCGCAAAATTGCCTGACTCGGCGCTGGCCAGCATATTCTGAAAAGTCGGATTTCGGTTCAGGGCATCGCAGCCGGTCAGCAGGCTGCCGGCACCGATCGCTGCGCTGGAGATCAATTTCCGCCGGGTAAGGATCGTCATCTTGCTTCTCCCTCGCCATGCCCGCCCGTGATCATGGCGATGGTTTGCCGCAGCGGTCCGGAAAGCAAAACCATCACGATATGGACCATAAAAAACAGCATCAGCGCGAAGGCGGTAAGGAAATGAACCGACCGGGCAGACTGGCGGCCTCCAAACAGGTCGGAGAGAAACGGCCAGTTGGCATCCATCGCTGGCGACATCGTGAGGCCGGTCAATATCATCAGCGGCAGCAGGATGAAGATCACTCCGATATAGCCCAATTTCTGGATCACATTATAGGGCTTGTCCCGAGATTGCCGGATCACCGAAATCCTCGTGTGATTGCGAAGGGATCGCCAGATGCGGGATGGCCGCCACTCGTCCCTGCGCATGTGCAAATCTTTCTGGATATGCCGGTTCCAGAGCGATCGGATCATGAACAAGGCCAGACCGATGCTGAATATCCAGGCAAAGAAGAAATGCCAGCGCCGGCCGTCGGCCAGACTGTAGCCGGAAGGAATGGTAGCCCACCCCGGAAAAGCCCATTTTTGGGTCCGGCCTTCGCTATCCTGCCAGTTTCCCAGAAAACCGGTCGTCTCTATCCGCATTTCCCCCAAGCGCAGATAGCCGATACGGTCCGATGACCCGACCGCCATCCAGGCATAGTCGTCATTGGCGCCATATTCACCCCAGTAGAGCCGGGGATGGGCGTTGAAAATGGTCAGACCGCTCATCAGCATTATCAACAGGCACAATGCATTGGTCCAGTGCCAGAGCCGGGTGGTCAGATGATGGCGGGGCTGTTGCGGGATAATAGCTTCCTTTGGCATGATCGCACTCTAGCCACTGGTTCGACGTTGCCAAGCCTGTCGTTACAACCATCAACTGTTGTATATTAACAACACAGCGAAACAGAATGACATTCATGACAGATTTAATGCGATCATGCAGTTGTCATTCATATTTGAAAACTTATATGCATAGCCGACCACGAAAGAAGAATTTACCTATTAAAAAATTAGTGGTCGTTAAATCGTAATATCAAGGAACAAAATAAATGAAAAATGTAACAATAGCAGCTGCTATTGCAGCATGCGTGATTGCATTCCCCGCAATGGCTCAAGAAAAAGACGACTTTTCTGGCGTGAAAGCCACAGCAATAGCTGGGTACGACAATATTGACGTTGGTGTAACCGGTGTCGATAATGTCGAAGGATTTCTTTATGGCGGCACTCTCGGCTATGACATCCAGTCGGGCAATGTCGTATATGGTGCCGAACTGGAAGCAACAGAATCAACCGGTAAAATTTCCACCACTGGTGGTCGTATCGAAGCCGGCCGTGATCTCTACGCGGGCGCCCGTTTGGGCTTCGTCGTCGGCGACTCTGCATTGATCTACACAAAGGCAGGCTACACCAATGCACGCGTTTCCTCTCCCGGAATCGGTGGCGAAAATGGCGACGGCGTTCGTGTTGGTGCCGGTGTTGAGTATAAGCTCAGCCAGAATATGTTCGCTCGCGGCGAATATCGCTACAGCAACTACGAAGGTGGCGTTTCCCGCAACCAGGGTCTCGTAAGCCTCGGTTTGAAATTCTAATCCTCAGGATTAGACAGAAACGGAGAGGGCGGGTCGCGATACCCGCCCTTTTTTTTGCCTTCCATAATGCCCCGATATTCTTCAGAATATGCCATCATGATTTGAAGGATGGGACGTTATGAGTGCATATAAACAGGTCATCAAACTGCATCCAGATCCGCTGGCCGCCTATGGGATTTCACCAGGTTGGCAAGTGGGCGATTTGCTTTTCCTCTCCGGACAGGCGGCGATCGACGAGCAGGGTCAGGTCGTTGGTGCTGCCGATTTTGACGCCCAGCTTCTTCAGGTAT
>JAGPVK010000440.1 GCA_018067055.1 Sphingomonadales bacterium
CCCTCACGGGAGAAGGTCGACGGACAGTCCAAAAGTGAATACACGATATCCGATTTTCATTCGGGCTGAAAAGGGAAACCAGAACCTCAAGATCAAAGCTGAAGATAATTATTGAAAATATCCAGCAACAGTATCGTCGCCAATCTGGATTATTTCAGCGACCGGAATCGAAAAGACTCCGCCTTCAGCGTCACGCCAGATTTCTATACCCTCGCTTGGATCAGGAAATCTTGCATTCAAACCCGAAAGTTTCGATACGCTTTGATCTAAGGTTTCCCTTGATACTGGCAAATGTGGGGACTCCGTTCTCCCCCGAGGGTCAGTGTAAGTTATGCCAATCACCGAAATGTGGAAAACTTCCATCTGATCGTCACCGGCACCAATTTTTTCAATCTTTTGTATCTTCAGCAAGGAACCACTGTCCTGTGGCCGATTCTTATATTCCCACACTTGTCCCACCGAATAGGTCAATTCACTAGCATTCGCGTTACTGGACAGAAGAAATAGCGCGGCAAAAAGCTTGATGATTTGTTTTATTCACCCCTCATGCGCCAGATCAGTCGGCCCCAGGTCCCCCTGCCCGACCGTCGCACTCGCCATTTCCATCATCCGGTCGATCGACTTGCGCGCCTGCAGCCGCATCTCCTCGTCCATCTCGATCCGCGGCTCGAGATCGCGGAGGGCCACGTAAAGCTTCTCCATCGTGTTGAGCGCCATATAGGGGCAGATATTGCAGTTGCAGTTGCCGTCCGCGCCGGGCGCGCCGATGAAATTCTTTTCCGGCACTGCTTTTTCCATCTGGTGGATGATATGCGGTTCGGTGGCGATGATGATCGTGTCGCCTTCAAATTCCTTGGCAAATTTCAGGATCGCGCTGGTCGAGCCGACCATGTCCGCATGATCGAGAATATAGGCCGGGCACTCGGGATGCGCGGCCACCGGCGCGCCAGGATGCTGGGCCTGCAGTTTCAGCAGCTCGGTCTCGCTAAACGCTTCGTGGACGATACAGACACCGGGCCAGAGCAGCATGTCGCGGCCGGTTTTCTTGGCAATATAACCGCCAAGATGCTTGTCGGGGCCAAAGATGATCTTCTGATCGAGCGGGATTTGCGAGAGAATATGTTCCGCCGACGAGCTGGTCACGATGATGTCGCTGAGCGCCTCCACCTCGGCCGAGCAGTTGATATAGGTCAGCGCGATATGGTCGGG
>JAGPVK010000064.1 GCA_018067055.1 Sphingomonadales bacterium
CCCAGAGCAAGGTCCGACGGGAACTGCCGACAGCGCTGTTCCATGCCAGATTGACCGCCGAACAGCTTTTGCCGACGCCGCCTTTCATGCTGTAAACTGCGATTACCGACATCAAGTTTCCCGGTTTATTTTCCTCACATCTACCAACCGCGCGTCACTTTAAAGAATGTCCTGCACAATCTCCTGCGGACGGCACAGCCTGACTCCCTTATCCGTCTCGACCAGCGGCCGATTGATCAGCATCGGCTCCCGAGCCATGGCATCCAATATCTGGTCGGCGGTGGCATCGTCTTTCGTCAGTCCCAGCTCCTCAGCCGGTGACCCCCGGACTCTTAGGCCTTCTTGCGGGGTCATGCCAGCGTCCCGGAAAAGCTGTTCCAGCTTGGAACGACTCGGCGGGTTCTTAAGATATTCAATCACGGTCAGGTCAACGCCGGGCGCTGCTTCCAGTATCGCCAATGTCTTGCGAGAAGTCCCGCATTTCGGATTGTGCCAGATCGTGGCTTGCATATTTCTCTCCCATTGCACGGAACTGCTTCATAAGCACAAATCGGCTGGCTGTTTCAAAGAAAATCTCCGGCGGCGGCAGATTTTCCGTTGCATATGATAACTATTATCATTAGCGAGCGGTCTATTGAGAATAGTTATCATATAAGGAAGCCCGTCCGTGAACATTGATGCCCGCCGCCCGTTTCGCATGCTTGCGTCTGCCAGCCTGATTGCGATCGCCGCTGTTCCGGTACAGGCAGCGGCTCAGGAAGCCGTCGATGAAGGCTTCGCTGATGATCAGGAAATTATCGTTACGGGCGAAAAAGAAGGCTATGTCGCGATCAGCAGCGCGGGTCTGAAAACCGACACGCCGCTGCTTGACACACCGCAGACGGTGTCGGTTGTAACCCGCGAACAGCTCGATGATCAGGCGCTACAGGATATTGGTGATATTCTCCGTTACACGCCTGGCGCATCGATCGGACAAGGCGAGGGCAACCGCGACCAGATCACCATCAGAGGACAGAATACCACTGCCGATTTCTTCGTCGATGGTATCCGCGATGACGTCCAATATTTTCGGCCGCTCTATAATATCGAGCGAGTCGAGATCCACAAAGGTCCCAATGCCATGATCTTCGGTCGTGGCGGCGGCGGCGGCATCATCAATCGGGTAACCAAATCGCCGATCGCGGATCGCCAATTTGGGGAAGCGACCGCAAGCGTCGACAGCTTCGGTGCCTATTTCCTCAGCGGCGACCTCAATCTGCCGGTCGGAGATACCGCTGCCTTCCGGATCAATGGCCTCTATGAGGAATTTAACAATCATCGCGATTTCTTTGATGGTCGGCGCTTTGCGGTCAACCCGACCTTTGGCGCCGAACTTGGCGACCAGACCCGGATCCTGCTGTCCTACGAATATGTTGATGATGATCGGGCCGTCGATCGCGGCAATCCGGCGGAGCTGCGCGCTGCCGGCAATAGCTGTTCTTTCGCTGATCCCTGTGGTCCGCTTACCGGCTATCGGGATACATTATTCGGCCAGCCCGGGACCAACCGCACGACTCTGCAGGCTCATATCGTGAAGCTGCGCGTGGAACATGATTTCAGCGACGAGCTGAGCTTCAGTTCGACCACGCAATATGGAGACTATGACAAGCTCTATCGCAATATCTATCCAGTCGATGCTGTCAGCAATGACATCCGGCTGACCCCGGTCAGCAATTCCGTCACCCTCGACGGTTATGTCGACACGACCGATCGCGAAAATTTTATCAGTCAGGGCAATCTGTTGTGGACCGGCGATACGGGCGGTCTGGGTCACAGCCTGTTGCTTGGTTACGAGATCGGCCAGCAGCAATCCGCCAACGCCCGGCGTGATATCCTGTTTGCCGCCAGTAATGATGACCTGGTGGTGGTTCCGCTGACCGACCCGATTGTCGTGCCGGCCTTCAGCTTTCCGGCGTTCAACCGCAGCACTGTCTCCGACCTCAATTTCCTGTCGCTCTATGTGCAGGACCAGATCAGCATCGGCGATCATTTTGATCTGATTGGCGGCGTGCGTTTCGACCGCTTCGATCTAGATGTAAACGATATCCAAAATGGCTTGTTGTTGAGCCGAACCGACGAGAAATTCTCGCCGCGATTTGGTGCAATCTACAAACCACAAGAGAATATCTCGATCTATGCGAGCTACGCCAAAAGCTTCCTGCCGCGGTCGGGCGACCAGTTTCTGACGCTAAATCCGACCAATGCCAATTTGGCACCAGAAACCTTTGTAAATTACGAAATTGGCGTGAAATGGGATCTGACGTCCGGGCTCAGCCTGACCACGGCCCTGTTCCGTCTCGATCGCGATGATCAGGCCATCCTGCTCGACAATCAGGGCAACAGCACCCTGTCGGGTTCGCGGACCGAAGGCGTGGAATTTCAGCTGGTTGGCAAACTCACCGACCAATTGCAGATCAATGCCGGTTACAGCTATCTCGATGGCCAGCAGCGCAATGCGAGCAGCGTTGGCGGTCAGGATTTGCGGCTGTTCCAGGTGCCGGAGCATATGATCTCGCTGTGGACAAAATATGATGTCACCGAGCAATTCGCTGGCGGCATCGGGGTGACCCATCAATCCAGTCAGTTCGCCACCAATGACAATAGCGTTCGAATCCCGGCGTTTACCCGGGTCGATGCCGCGCTCTATTATGATGTTAGCGAATCAGTGCAGGTCCAGCTCAATGTCGAGAACCTGTTCGACGCCGACTATTATCCGGCGGTGCATAATAATGACAATATCTCGACCGGTGAGCCGCTCAATGCGCGACTGACGGTCAAATTCGGGTTCTAGAAGCGCTTCAAAAATTCCCGCTGGTTTGTATCTTGATGATCCGAGATGGACACCCGCCTGCGCGGGTGCACAAGCTATTTGCCGGGCGTCAGCGCCGGAACTGCCTTGGCAGCATCTTCCGGATCAATACCGGGTGGCGGGGCAGCGCTGAGTACGGCTTCACCGCGGGCCACGCGTCCGGCGCGCTGGATCGCTTCGCGAATCCGCGGATAGGTGCCGCAACGGCAGATATTGGTGATAGCCTCGTCAATCGCGGCTTTCGACGGATTGGGATTCTTCTTCAGCAGCACCGCCGCTGCCATTATCATGCCGGACTGGCAGAAGCCGCATTGCGGAACGTTTTCGGCCGCCCATGCCTGTTGCACCGGGTGACTGCGGTCGCGCGACAGCGCCTCGATCGTAGTGACAAATCGGCCTTCCAGTTCGCCAATCGTGACCAGGCAGGAGCGAATTGCCTCGCCATCGACCTCAACGACGCAGGCGCCGCAATCGCCGGTGCCGCAGCCATATTTCGTGCCGGTCAGGTTGGACGCATCGCGCAGCGCCCAGAGCAGCGGGGTTGCCGGGTCCATCCGGTACCAGACCGGGCGATCATTGACGGTGAATTTGGTCAAATCTCCCCTCCCGCTTGCGGGCGGCGGCGGGGGTGGGAAGTCTGCGAGATATGTACCGAGGAACTCATTAGCTTTCTATGCCTACCCCTAGCCCCTCCCGCAAGCGGGAGGGGGATATTTTACTCCCGCCAGCTTTTGTCTTCACGATCGACCAATCGAACCATGGCGTCGAATTCCGGAACGCCCTGCTGGAGCGGATCAATCGAAGCTTGCGAGAGATTTTCCAAGTGCTTCTTGATCACCTCTTCGCCGATCATCACCGGCTTGCCCATCGACAGGGTCTGCATCTGGATCTCGCACGCGCGTTGCAGCACCCAATGGTTGAGGAACGCCTCTTCCAATGTCCGGCCCATCACCACCGGTCCGTGATTTTCGAGCATCATCATCCGTTTCTTGCCAAGGCTGGCGAGGAAGCGTGGCCCTTCATCCTCATGCACCGTGATGCCTTCAAACTTGTGATAGGCGAGGCGAGGGACGATCGCCGCAGCGTAGAAGTTGATCGGCTGCAATCCGCCTTCCACCGAAGAAACCGCCATGGTCGCGGTGGTATGGGTGTGGATGATCGCATGGACATCGGGCAGTTCGCGGTGGAACAGGCTGTGCTGGGTGAAGCCCGCCTTGTTGACCGGGAAGGTCGAGCCGTCCAGCGTGTTGCCGTCAATGTCGATCTTGACCAGGGTCGAGGCGGTGACTTCGCTGAAATGCAGGCCATAAGGGTTGATCAGAAAGGCGTCATCCTCGCCGGGCACTTTCAGGGTGATATGGTTGAAGATCATTTCATCCCA
>JAGPVK010000073.1 GCA_018067055.1 Sphingomonadales bacterium
CGATCAAAAAATGAAATTTCCACACATCCCTTTGGCACGGAACTCGATGTTTATTCCGACGAGTATGAGTGGCTCAGCCATTCGATCGTGCCCAACGATGCGGTACCGGAAGAATTGCGGATCATGATTGGCGGTCCGCAATGCACAAAACCCTATTCGGCAGCGATCCTCAATATCTCGGCGATGAGCTTTGGGTCGTTGGGCGGAAATGCGATTGAGGCGCTGAACATGGGCGCCAAAAAGGGCGGCTTTTATCACGACACGGGCGAAGGATCGTACAGCAAATATCACGCAAAACATGGTGGGGACATTGTCTGGGAGCTGGGCAGCGGATATTTCGGTTGCCGGGATGCGGACGGCCATTTTGACGACGAGAAATTCCGCGCGACCGCCACGCTGGACCAAATCAAGATGATCGAAATCAAGCTGAGCCAAGGCGCCAAGCCGGGGCATGGCGGGGTGCTTCCCGGAACCAAGGTGACGAAGGAAATAGCCGAAACCCGCGGCGTGCCTGCTGGTGAGAATTGCATCTCGCCGGTGGCGCACAGCGCTTTCTCTACTCCGCTGGAAATGCTGGCTTGGGCGGCGCGCTTGCGCGAGATGTCGGGCGGCAAGCCGGTCGGAATCAAGCTATGCGTCGGCCAACCGCATGAAGTGTTCGCGATCATCAAGGCGATGCTGGAAAGCAATATCCTGCTCGATTTCATCGTCGTAGACGGCGCCGAAGGCGGAACCGGGGCAGCGCCGGTGGAGCTATCCAACCGCGTCGGCATGCCGCTGCGCGAAGGATTGATTCTGGTACGCAATGCGCTGGTCGGAGCCGGTCTCAAAGACCGGATCAGGCTCGGTGCGGCCGGCAAGGTGGTCAGCGGCGCCGGACTGGCGATCAACATGGCGGTCGGAGCCGACTGGTGCAACGCTGCCCGCGCCTTCATGTTTTCGCTGGGCTGCGTCCAGTCGATGAAATGTCATACCGGCGACTGCCCGACCGGCGTTGCCACGCAGGATCCGTTTCGCCAGCGCGGTCTGGTGATCGGGGACAAGGCCGAGCGGGTGTACCAATTCCAGAAACAGACGGTCTCGGCACTGCGCGACATCGTCGTCGCAATGGGCTTGGAGAATCCGTGGCAGATTCGGCCGCATCATCTGCACGAGCGGCTGAATTCGGCGAAGTCGAGTTCGATCGATTATATCTATCCGTTTCTGGAAAACCGGGTCCTGATCGAGGCACCGGATGACACGCCTTATGCCCAATATTGGGCGGCAGCGCAGACCAGCAGCTTCCGGGCGAGGCCCTCTGTCAAGCAGACCCTGCATGACCAAGATGCTGATCCCTGACGCAGAATCTGGTCGTAGGCCACCGGCGAAGCGGCCCTGATTTGAGCGCGGTTGAACGGTCCTCTTCCTCCCAAAGATTCCAGCCATGCGGACAGCAATGAATTCTTCCGGGGGGAGGCAAAGTCATGGGGCAAAAAATGTTGAAGCAGCGAGGCTCACTGGCCATGTAGCGTCGTTCTGGCTCTTGCCGGGAGGGTTGGTGGACAGGACAGGACTGTCCCGCAGGTCAAATAAACCCTTGATTTCCATGAATTATAAGCAACGTCTGCGGGCGGTGAGTACCCCATTTGTGTACCCCTTTCAACGGTCAAAAAAGCGGTGTCATTGGAAAATGAAGGGGGAGGGCATTTGAGAAAGCTGAGAGACTAGCAACGCCAATCGTTCGAATGTGGTTTAGGGAATAGAACCATATGTCTAAACGTCGCTTGTGACGTGCTTGGCTCTGCATGGATATTTTGAGACTGCAAAGCATCAAAGGGCGCTAATGGTACCCCGGCGGGAAGCTGACCAGCCGCTTTTATCTTCCATTTATTCAGATCGAACGGCAATAATCGGGTGGATTACTGACTGTCCGCTAACATGTTTTTCTGCTTCTAGCGCCTTCAGTAGCATAGGCGATGCTTCTGGTTTGGATAAGTCGAATCCGCAGGACTGTTAGAACGCAGGATTCCAAGGGACATCGCGGAACGTTGTCAGCGCAAGAGAGGCTAATTTGTTTGCAATGGCCCAAGATCGCGCAGTGAGCATCAAACCACCGCCCATGCCGCGCTTTTGGTGATCAAAATGCACAGAAATCTGCCATATATGCAGGGACGAGCCATGCACTTTACCGCTCAAAAAGCCAATGATTGGCGCCGCGTCAGATAGTGCTACCCGTGCCTTACCATTTCGAATGATTTCCTGATGACGCGCAAATGATTGAACCTCGTCATCAGCTATCCAAGCAAATTAAGGAATCTGTCTAAATAGTTCGCCACTGGATCGCTCTAACTCCGGCAGAAGATCAGTGTCAGTCGCAGGTCGGATCGTCGGCATTAGTCGCTTCTGAACCGGTCCTGCGACGTCCGCATTGTCGCGCTACCCTTTGTCCACCAAGCCGAGCATTTCTGTGGACACAGGATATACTTTGACTTCGCAATATAGAAATCGCCCCAAACCTCAGATGGTAGGTCGCAGCTTTGCTATATTCAATCCACAGCACTATGGAATTTTGGGCAGCTCTATCGCTTTCACGAGACCCAATTTCCGATCAACCGCATAAATTATCTGACTATTTGCCGGCCCAAAGGCAAAGGCTTGCCCTTCGATCTCGAGTGAGATGGTGGCGACATGGGTCAGATATGGCCCGCTAATCGGTGCTTCCAGAACATAAATTTCGGGTCTATCGTGGCCCGATACATATAGTCTACCATCCGGACCGATAGCACCGCCAGATGCCGCGTAAGGAGCCATGAGATCGGTTATGACTTTGGGGAACAGCCATCCACCTGTGCGCCGCCACTGTTTGTCAAAAATCACGACGCTGGAATAGCGATGGTCCTTATAGGGAACCCCGCGTTGGTCGTAATGGGCAAAGGATGCAAGAAAGCCGCCTTCAGTGGCCGCGAACCAGGTGAGCGATCCTTCCTCCATCATGCCCAGGCTGTGGGTGGCGTGGTGCTCCATCGTTTTCGTATCGAAAACTTCGATGGATGAGCCCATGGGCGCGGCAGGATAATTGGAATTTGCGCACCAGAGTTGAGCTGCCTCAACATAGCAGCTGTTGAGATGCTTGATGCCGGGGGACGGCAGATCGCTCCACTGGGCAACAGCCGATCCGTCGGTCAATAAATATTTGCCGATGGCGCTGTTGTCGATCGCATAGAAATGCCGCTCATCCGCCGCAGCGCCCTGATCGGCTTCAGCGGCATCATAGACGGTCAGTGTCTTCGCTTTGAGCATGACCGGGGTGGGAACGGTTTCGCCCTCATGCTGACGCAGGACCGGTCTGCCCACACCCGGGGGAGCCGCGGTCGCAGACGCGGACAGAAATGCAAACAAGATCAATATTCGCGAGGCTTGGAACATAATATCATCCTTCGCTTACAGAAATTAAGTCAGAAAGCCGGCGATTGGCGAGCGATCACATTCACCGCTCGCCAAAAACCATATGCGCGATCCTGCTGGGTCAGAAACTGGCGCTGAACCCGAAATCGACATTGACGCCATAAGCTTCACGTGCCGTTATCTGATCCCGTACCGCTTGATAGCCGATGGACGGTTCTTCGGTGATATTGGAAACAGAGCCGAAAAACTCCACTCCCTTCATTACACGGTAAGACAGGCGTGCATCCAATACGGTTCGCCCAGCTGCATAGCCATCGCTTGCGCTGGTTCCGCCGACAGATGTGAGATAGGCATCGCGGTAACTTAGCGCTACTCGCGCCTCAATCGGCCCTTTTTCATAAAAAAGCGCACCGCCGGCAATCCATTTGGACTGGCGGAAGAATGGCAGATCGTCTGTCCGTCCCGGGACATTCACATTGCTGTCTACAAAAGTAACATTGGCCGAGATGCCGAGTCCATCAAGCGGAGCGGGCAAAAATGTCAGCCTTCGCACCGCATTGACTTCGAGCCCGAACAATTCCCCGTCAGTCGCATTTTGGGGCTGGGACAGACCAAGCAGGTCGATGCCTGCAAAGCTGGTATCCACCAAACGCTGCGTGTAAACTGGGTTCTTGATATTCTTGTAGAACATGGCGAGCGAGAAAATGCTCTCTGCATCCGGATAATATTCGGCTGAAAAATCCAGTCCCATCGATGTATACGGTTCCAGCCCGGGATTGCCTGCCGCGCCTTCGCCATCCTCTTCTTCGAATGTTGGCACGACATCGCTGTAATTGGGGCGACCGATGGTATTGGTCCAGGCTGCCCGAATGGCCACATTCGGCATGGGGCGATAATTTAGCGACAGGCTGGGCAGGACGTGAGTATAGGTCTGATCAAAGCTCAATGGAGTGATGTCCGATACGGTGATGGAACCATTGCCATCGGTAT
>JAGPVK010000080.1 GCA_018067055.1 Sphingomonadales bacterium
GGCGCCATAGATGAGTTGAAAGGCGGTGATGATGCCGATGATGGTAACTGTCCCTCCAACAACGCTACTCGCTGTGGCGGCCGTTTCTGTTGGAGCCGGACCCACGATGAAGGCGATGACAATCACGATCGACAACAGCCCCAGTTTCAGGATCGTACCGAAGATCTGAAGCAATCTGCCCTCCTGAACGCCGATCCAGTTCAGTGCCGTCACCACCAGCGCTATCGAGGCTGCCAGCATTTGTGGATGCATCGCAGCCCAAGGAAAAATCATGCCCAGAAAGTCGGCGCCAGCCAGGGCAACCGCTGCAGTTCCTGCGGTATAGCCGGCAAACGTGGCCCAACCCGCCAGCAGGCCCATCGAATCCCCAAATGCTTCTCTCACGGGAACATAGAAACCGCCGGCCTTTGGCAGGGCGGTGGACAATTCGGCTGTGATATTGGCGGACAGCAGAATGAACAGACCGCCAACAAACCACAATAGCATTGCGATCGACGGGTCCGGCACCTCGTTGGTGATCACCCCCGGAGCGCGCATGATGCCTGATCCGATGACACTTCCAGCCCCGACCGCCAGGCCGAAGGCAAGGCCAAGGCGTCTTTGAAGATGTCCAGTGGAAGCTGACTGCGCGCTCATATCCTATTGTCCGATCACGGATTGGACCGCGCGCGTGCTGGTAACCGGATCAACTGGTTGAGCATGGCCAGGAGTTGTAATCACAGGCAGGGCACACAGAGCGACGGTGCGGCGTCCAAGCGGGTTCATTTCAGTATCTCTGTCATTCGGCCGCGGATCGGCGATACTTCGGCGGCTGGATCAAATGCCAGAAGCTCTGCCTCGGCTACGCCGCTGCGCAGCCGTGCCAGCCAGTTGTCCGGGTCATATTCGGTTCCAACCGGATTTTGGCCGATCCGTTCGCCCTGGAAATAGTCCGTGCATTCCGCCTTGGTCGGGAACACGTCGACAGTAAATTCCATCTGGTTGCCATCGGGATCGGCATAATAGAGCGAAGCACTCATGCCGTGATTGACACACCAATAGGGGGTGATCCCCGCAGCCTTTAGTTGGTCGTAATTCTCCAGCAAATCATGTAGCGACCGATATTCCCAAGCGACATGATCGACGCCAATCATGCCGCGATCATCCTTGTCGTCCGGATCTTCCGGACGGATCACGCCCAGATCGGCGAACGCAAAGCGGTGGTGCTCTTCATCGAAGGTGAGAAAGGCCAGCGCCGGGTTCTGATATTGAACCTTCGCGCCAAAAACGGTGGCATACCAATGCAGCATTTCCGCGAACCGGCGGGTGCGGTAAACCACGTGGACGAGTGCGGAGGGTGACTTGATCATGCTAAAGCTCCTTGTCTGATCTCATTTCGCAATCACAAATGCAGCATATTCCGGTAGTATGGCAGGCTCTTGGGCTTGATCGCGGTTTGCGACCAGCGCACGGGTCATGGCTGGCCCGAACAGGTAAAATAGCCCGGCGCCCACCCAGCAGGCGGCGGCGTTGAGCGCCCAGAATAGCGCAGGGTCCATGGTTTCGTAAAAGCGAGAGAAATAGCCCGCGATAATTGCAGCGAAGAAGGCTACGAGATAAGCGGCGGCCATCATCCGTGCGGCGATCTGCCTGGGTGCATAACGCGAGACGACTGCCAGCCAGGTGGGCCATGACCAGGTGAACGCCACTCCTGTGATGAAATAGGAGAGCGCGGGAAAGACGATGCTGACTGATCCGGGCGTCTGGACAGCGGACCCGACTGCCATCAGCATCGTGCCTGCGCCATACAGAAGGCCACCGACGACCATTTTAGTGTTGTCGCTCTGTTCACCCCCGCGCTTTACCTGCCAGCGCCAAAAGCCGATTGCGGCAAACGCGCCCAGGACCGTGCCGAGGGAGTTGATCGACACGAACCATGCAACCGGCACCCGCCCAAAAGGCGTTTGCAAATCGACGGCAGTGTCGATCCAGACCATGCCCATGTTGAATTGCTGATCATATCCCGGCCCCAGAAGCACCTGAAAGACCAGAAAGATCATCAAGATTCCGACACTGCGCCAGTCCGCCGCTGAGAGTTTGCGAGGCGGCGTGGAATGGCGCGTTCGCTGCGCTTCTTCAGGAAGATGCGAAAGCCCCTTCAGATACACGCCGAGCGCGATCAGCATCATCAGTCCGGCCGCTCCGAACCCGGCGTGCCAGCCATAAATCTGTGCCAGCAATCCGCAGGTCAGCGGGCCGGCGACCGCGCCGATATTGATGGCGGTGCTGAAAATGACAAATCCACGCGCCGGGCGCTCGTCGGCTGCGGAATAGAGCTGTCCTACTTGCGCGGCGATATTGCCCTTGAGTGCACCCGAGCCTAGGATCAGCAGGAGCAGCGCGACGAGGAAGCTTTGGTCAAACACCATCGCGGCATGGCCCGCCGTCATCAATAATACGCCGAGGATGACCGTGCGTTTCGATCCCAGCCAGCGATCGGCGATCCAGCCCCCGAACAGTGGCGTAAAATAGACCAGCCCTGCATAAAAACCGAAGGTCTGCCCGGCGAAAGCCTGGATCGAAAGCGGGCCCAGCAGCGTTTCGACAGCGCTGCGGTAGGCCGCCATCCCAGCGATCTTCTCTATCTGGCCTGGCAGGAACAACGCCTGCGTAATGTACAGCACAAGCAGCGATTGCATCCCGTAAAAAGAGAACCGCTCCCACGCCTCCGTGAAGCAAAGATAGGCAAGGCCGCGCGGATGCCCGAGGAAGGCGGTGTCGTTTTGCGCTGAGGGTACTGACGGATCAGCCATAGAAAAATCTTTCCTCGACAATCTGCCCGTCACGCACCGTGTAGGTGGCGATTTCGCTGAACGGCTCGCGCTTGCCGGTGGCGCGGCGGGTGATTTCCATGTCGATGAACAAGGCAAACTGATCGCCGGTGATAAAGGGACCGTCGATCAGCAGCTCGCTCATCGCATTGGTCTCCAGCCAGTGCGTCAATCTCGCGAGCGCTGCTGGCTTGCCCTTCGCAATGGCTGGGCGGTCTGATTCAGATCTGGCTGGCTCAAGAGCGATAATATCGCTTGCCCAATATTTCTCCGCCGCGGCCAGCGTCTCGCCTGCTGCCATCAAAGCCGCATAATCACTGGCAATCTCGGCAAGGCTTTGCATGGGAGGCTCTCGCACAACTGGAAGGGATAGCCCGGCGGATGGCGGGTCGCAAAACCATCCGCCGGACTGGATGCGGCCCGGGCGGACTGTGCAAAGGGTTGCATCATCCATCCGGACCAAGTCTTGAAACTATCGGACGGTCGCTTCCTGCAGTGTCATCGAACCTTTGACCGTCCGGAATTTTGCCCGGTTACCGGAGGCTGCATCGAGCTGCGCATTGGTTCTGCTGTCAAACGCTTCCCATTCCTTGTTGCGCTTTTCACTTTCTTCGGCACTCGGCCAATAGGCATAGGTCTGCGTCAGATACATGGTCGGTTCGCCATCGCGGGCATCGACATTGAAGTAGATTTTGTAATCGCTGATCCAGCCCTTGGACTTGGCGAAATCCTGATTTTTCTTCCATTCGCTTGCCAGATATTTGGCATAGGCCAGCGTGCCACCATCCTCCAAATAGATGCCGGTCATGGTCGTGTAATCACCAGCCTTCAACGGAAATTCGTCCGCCAAAGCAGGCGTGGACAATGCCATCGGCGCAGCCACAATCATGGCGGTGGCCAGCATCATATTTTTCATCAACTTCATTCGTCTTCTCCTCTGTTTTTCCGCCCGGAATGAGCGATTCTGGTAAATTCTTGTGCGGTGATTAGTGAATATTCGCTCCGTCGCCGGGACCGAGTGGCTCACCGCGCAGCCGATCGGCAAACTCACCTATTTCGGCGTGGGTCGAGGGGGGAGTGCGATGATCAGCAGCTTGCAACAGCACTGGCCGGGTGTAGGCGGCAGATATTATTTCGGTTGATTCCTGGATGGCCATGTCGAAATTATCGGGTGCCGTCTGACTGGTGCAGGCAGCCAGAAAAACCGTGAGCTGGGTTACGACAACAGCTTTGCTGCACAGGAATCTGGTCATCTTTACCCCCTTGCATCAATTCCGACACAGCTCTCCCGTCGGCGGCAACGCGGGTTTCCGGGCCGATCCAAATGGTATAAGTTTGTGTGCAATTTCAGTGCTCTATTGATGCACCCAAATATAATTTGGGGTCAACAGCGCTACCGTCAATAAAGCGTCAATAAAGCGTCAATTCGCCGAAGAAGGCTCCGGCAATACATCCGGCCAGCCATATTTCTCCCACGCCGCGACCAATCCGATGCGCTTGGCAAAGTCCATGAAGTCCGGATGCAGGCGAGTCTGACGAATCGGTTCGATATCGGCCCAAAGCGACATCAGGCCGACCATGTTGGGCGGGGTGATCTGTTTTCCCAAAGTCTTGAATATCATCGATGCATAGCCCATCCAGATTGCTGGCCATACAATCGTGGGATCGCAAGGGTCGGGAAAAGTGGCATGCAGCATTTCGAGCATCTGGCAATATTGCTGCCGGTCTTCTTCGCGGCCGCTATGGATACCTTTGGCAGCTAGCAGCCAGTAGGCGTCCATCGCTTCCGGCGACATTGGCGTGGTCCCCGCTGGCGCAAAGATCACGCTGTTCATAAGCAGCCGGGTTTTCTGATATTGCTCTACCGCAAGTTCATGATTGCCGGACGCCGCTGTCGCCGCTGCCAGATGCAGCGAAGGCTGACCGAGATCGGCCATCCGCTGCCCTGCCTTTATCGCCGCATCAATATGGCCAAGGTTGAGATGGGCCACGCACAGCATGCCGTAATTGCGGCCATCGACAGGATCCTGGTCAACCGCCGCTTCGATATAGGGCAGGGCCTCCGCTGTTCGCCCGCAATAGAGCAGGAACGATCCCAGGCGGATAGCCACGGCCGGATTTTCCGGCTCCAGCTGATAGGCTTTGAACGCCAGATCAAGGGCACCCTCCGCGTTGTTTCTGGTCCACTCGAACAGACCGAGCATGGCATAGGCGTGGCCCTGGTTCGGCGAAAGTTCGATCGCCTTTTTCGCGCATTCGGCCATGTGTTGAGCTTCACCCAATTTGTCTACGCAAGGCGTGTAAACCGCAGTATAGACGTGCGCTTCTGCCAGCGCGGTCCAGCATTCGGCAAATTCCGGTTCCAGTTCCAGTGCCTGCCGCAGCAATTTGACAGCGGTTTCCAGCACACCATCCCCGATCGCCCGGCGGGTGAGGGCCCGCCCCTGCAGGTAGAGGCCGTAGGCTTCCTTGTTGCCGGTCATCCGGCGGACATCTGGTTCCGCGATGTCCAGCTGGAGCGCAGCGCCCAATTCCTTTGTTATCGTCCGCGCAACTTGCTCGCGTGAGGAAAAGATATCGTCTTCCGTGCCATTGTAACTGTAGCTCCAGCTCTCAAAACCGGTCTGCCCATCAATCAGGCGCACATTCATGCGCACTTCAGCATTTCGTCGCAGCACCGAGCCTTCGACCAAATGGGATACATGCAGCAGATCGGCAATTTCCGGCAAAGTGAGGTCGGTATCCTTGAATTGAAAGGACGATGTTCGTCCCGCGACCAGCAGCTGGCGAGTCTGTCCCAGGGTGGTGATCAGTTCATCGACCAGACCGTCGGCAAGAAATCCCTGATCATCCGGTACCGCAAGCGAGCGAAAGGGTAAAACCGCGATCCGCGCCTTGCCTTCGTTGCGGCCCAGTACCGCATGGGTCAGCAATGTCGGGTCACGCACTTGCCATGCGTCCAGCAGAGCGGCGTGAATGTCGGTCTTTCCCTGACGGTCCAGCCGGTGCAATGCGTCTCTAACCGCAGATTTCAGACGTTGCTCGGTGTGGCTCCGTTGACCCGCCAGCCAGGCCTCGAACGCTTCGCCAAATTGCAGCTGTTCCAGCAACTCCTGGGTCCCGATGACCATAAGCAGCTGAATCGCTTGCTGATACCGTCCCTCGGCAAGCGCGGTTTCAATGCCGTCAATTTCCGTTTCAGCCTGAGCATTCTTCAGGCTGATTCTGCTATGGGTGGCGTCGATCAAATCGCAATCCAGCGACTCGAACAGCTTGCTCAATTCCAGCAGGCATTGCCGCAAGCTGGCGCGCGCCTGTGCCTCGAATCGCCCGGGCCATAACAGCTTGCTGATATAGGCTCGATCAATTGGCTCGCCGGGGGTCAAAAGCAGCTTGGCAATGATGGTCCGGGCGCGCTTGTTGCTGATGACAATTTCACTGCCGTCGGACGCAGTCAGCTGAAACGGTCCAAAGAGCGAGGCGCGCAACTTTGCAGGTTGCCCTGTCCTGGCCAGCTTTTCGCGCGCTATATCCATGCAAACCCTGCCCCCCGGTGCGGGCCCACCATCATGCAAGTTGAACCATTCGTCAACCAATCGTGCATTGCAAGGGGTGCCCCGCGACCGAAACAGGTCCCGACAGCACTTAACCTCCGAACATCGCGCGAAAATCTGTCGCGGCAGTCAGCTGGTTGAGCGAGTCTATTGTCGAGATGTAATCGATGGTGCGCGACGCAGTGTGTAGCGAACCGGTCTCGGGTGCAGTTTCCCTGTTATCAGGGAATTAACAGGGAAAATTGGTCTTTTTGGCCGCAAAACAGACGGTTTTGAGAGATTTCAACGAGATCTGACGGTACAATAAGGTGCAATTACCGTATGTTACGCGAGAGAAATACCGTTTTCCTGTTAATCGACGGAACAGGGAATTAATTTCTCCGAACAGGGACCCCAATCGCCATTATCAGAGGGTTTAATCGGCAGAACAGGAATATTCGCGGTCGCCAGGTCGAGTTAAAATATTGCCAAAAATTGCTGCAGGGAATAGCTCTTGCGGAGAACAAATGATCCTGATATGTTCCCGGTATGTACATATGCGAATCGCTCGCAGACGATTCTGCAGATCGCCGCCTTGAGGTTTGTTATACGCAAATCGAGGAGCTGATTCCGGACCCGCGCAATGCGCGAACGCATTCAAAAAGGCAGGTTACACAGATCGCGCTCAATGCGGGTTGGGATGTGGAAGTTCTCAAACTGGAGTTGGCCGATCTCTCCCTGCCAGAAGTGGACATTGACCTCGGCCTGACCGGCTTCAGCCCAGGCGAGATCGACGTCGTGCTCGCTGATAGTGAAGACCCGGATGACGAAGTGATTTCTGCTGTCCCTGAAAACCCGCGCGTGCAGTTCGGTGATATTTGGCAGCTTGGCGAGCACAGGGTTGCCTGCGGCGATGGGCGTGATGCTGCGTTCTTGCAGAAAGTAGTTGGTAAGGGTGCCTCGATTGACTGCGCTTTCCTTGATCCGCCTTACAACGTGAAGATCAATGGCCACGCCAATGCCAAAGGGCGTCACCGCGAGTTCGCGATGGCATCGGGCGAAATGAACGAACCCGAGTTCAGGACGTTTCTTGCTGATACTTTGGGTGCCTGAGCAAAAGTATCACGCAGTGGAGCGGTCCATTTTATTTGTATGGACTGGCGTCACATGGATGATGTGACCGCTTCGGTCGATGATATCTACGGCGACCTGCTCAACATTTGTGTCTGGAACAAAAGCAATGCCGGGATGGGATCGCTCTACAGGTCGAAGCACGAGATGGTCTTCGTCTACCAAGTTGGCGATGAACCGCACATCAATAATGTTGAACTTGGCAAGCATGGCCGTAACCGGACCAATGTGTGGGATTATCCCAGCGTCAATTCCATGCGCGGCTCCCGCCGCGAAGATCTGGCGCTTCACCCGACGGTCAAGCCAGTGGCAATGGTGGCGGACGCTTACTGCGATGTCACAAGGCAGAGCGAGCTCGTTCTCGATATCTTCCTCGGTTCTGGCACTAGTCTTATTGCTGCTGAGCGGGTGGGCCGCACCTTCCGGGGCCTGGATATTGATCCTCTGCCTATGTTGATCTTGCGATGCAGCGTTGGAGCGATCTAGGTCCAAAATGTCAACGCCCTGTTCGCGCATCATCATCGGCATGATTATGTCGAGACGCACTTGTAGCCCATTGTTCAGCAAAGCGCCCCGATTTCGGACATGTAGTTGTTCAAAAAATCGTTGCGAAAGCTACCGCTGAATCCGCCTGCCGAGCTGCCAAAATTTTGATTTGGCGCAAAGAGCATTGATTCTGGTCAAGGCTGCAGAAGAACGACTCCGTCTTGTGTTTGAACAGGGAATTTCTTCCGACAATCACTAGAGGATTTTTATGCGCAAATATCTGCTCGGGTCTACCTGCCTGCTTGCCGTCGTTTCAGTCCCCGCTCTTGCGGAAACGAAGATCGAAACCGCCACTACCTCGCCGGTCCGTACAGCGACGATCAAGTCCGGCACCGCTGACGATATACGGATCACTTCGGCAGGTTCGGTCAAACCGACGTCGGGAACAGCCGTCATCATCGACAGCAACAACAAGCTGACCAACGAAGGCACGATCGAGATCAACAACGCCGACAACGCCACCGGGGTTCTCGCTAATGCCGGCGTTACCGGTATGATTACCAACGCTGCATCCGGCAAGATCATCCTTGGAGAATCCTACACCCCGACCGATTCCGACAACGACGGCGATATTGACGGCCCGTTTGCGACTGGAAGCGGCCGGACCGGCATTGCGACGGCGGGAAGCTTTACCGGCACCGTCATAAACAGCGGCGCAATCACCATCGAGGGCAATGACTCGGCCGGCATCCGGCTGGGCGGTAAACTGACGGGAAATTTTGTACATGATGGCAAGACAACCGTGCTGGGTGACCGCGCGCTGGGTGTTGGTTTGCAGGATGTGGAGGGCAACGTGCGGCTCGCCGGTACAATCAGCGTGCAGGGCGTGGATGCAATAGCGGCGCGGATTGACGGAAATGTCAACGGCGCGGTGGTAGTGCAAGGCGCACTGAGCGCCACCGGATATCGTTACACAACCGCGCCTTCCGATACATCCAAGCTGGACGCCGATGACCTGTTGCAGGGCGGCCCGGCCCTGTCGATCGAGGGAAATGTCACCGGTGGCATTATTCTGGCCGTACCTCCAAAGGACAACAGCACCACCGACAATGATGAAGATGATGATGGCATCGAGGATTCGAAGGAAGGCTCTGCCCTTGTCCGCTCCTATGGCGCAGCCCCGGCGATGCGAATCGGCGACACCAGCGATACCGTCACCATCGGCGCGGTTGCGGGTACCGGCACCGGCTTTGGCCTGGTCATTGATGGCGGCATAGCGGGCAGCGGTGTTTATGCCGGCGTCGATGCGAACGGTTTGCAGATCGGCGGACTGGGCGGTGCAGTTACCGTCGAGGGGGGCGTCGGTATTGGCTCGACGGGATCGGTAAAGGCTGTATCAAACGGTGGATCGGCCACAGCAATCCGCATGGGGTCTGGGGCAACGACGCCGGAAATTCGCAATGCCGGCACGGTCGAGGCAACCGGGGGGAGCAGTGCAACGGCTACCAGCACCGCACTGCAGGTCGACGCCGCCGCAAATGTCGGCATCCTCCGCAACAGCGGATCGATCATTGCCAAGGCCGGCGGCAATGATGCGACCGCCATTGCCATCATCGACAAATCGGGCACGGTTGGCCTGATCGAAAACAGTGGCTCCATTACAGCCACAGGTGCACTCGCGACATCGAGCCGCAATATTGCAATTGATCTGTCGGCAAATGATGCGGGTGCCATCATTCGTCAGACTGCGGTGGCAGCGAACGCCAAGGCTCCATCCATCAACGGCGATGTTCGCTTTGGCAGTGGAAATGACCTGTTCGAAATCGCCGATGGAAGCGTGAAGGGAAACAGCAGCTTCGGAGCGGGTAACAACAGGCTCAGTTTGGCAGGCGATGCCACCTATGCCGGCAACGCCGTTTTTGGTGCAGGCGCTGATGTTCTGGCTCTGGCAGGCACCTCGGTGTTCAGCGGCAAGGCCGATTTCGGCGGTGGCGCGGACATCATGACTCTTTCCGGCAGTTCGCGCTTTTCGGGCTCGCTGGCTAATGCTCAAGGGCTTGCGGTAACGGTGGCGGGTGGCACTTTGGACGTTTTGGGCACGGCCCAGATCGGCTCGCTCGCCGTAACCGACGATGGGATTCTTGCTGTGACGCTCGGCGGCGAAACCGATACGGCTCTGCAGGTTGCGGGGGAAGCAAGTTTTGCAACCGGATCGAAGCTGGCCATCAAGCTTTCGAATGTTCAAAGCGCGGAAGGCGACCATGTGGTGGTACAAGCAGCGATGCTTACCGGCGCCAACAATTTGACGGCATCAACTACGCTGCTGCCGTTCCTCTACAAAGGTTCGCTTAGCTCGAATGCCGATCAGGTAATCGTCAGTGTTGCTCGTAAAAATGCGGCAGAACTGGGTCTGAACCGGTCCGAAGCAAGCGGCTTTGACGCTGCATATGCCGCCTTGGCCAACGATGAAGAGGTCGAGGATATTTTCTTGGCTATTGCCGATGGAGAGCAGTTCCGCAATCAGCTCCAGCAGATGCTCCCCGAGCATGAAGGCGGGTTGTTCGAGAATGTTACCTCTGGCTCACGCGCGTTGGCGCGTTTTCTTGCCGATCCCAAAGGCCCGTTCAAGGATGAAGGCAGCTGGGGATACTGGATTGAGCAAGCCGGCTGGGGCGTCTCGAAAAGTCGCGGTGACACGGCCAGCTATGACGTGGGTGGCTGGGGCATATCAGCCGGTGCCGAGCACAAGACTGGCATTGGCAATTTTGGCGCTTCCGCTGCATATTTGAACGGCAACATCAAAAATGGCAGCAACGGTAACGAAATACGCTCAAACCAGTGGGAACTGGCTGGCTATTGGCGCCTAATCAGCGCCAACTGGCTGGCCCATGCCCGCGTATCCGGCGCGAAAATAAATTTTGATGGTTCGCGCCATTTCATCGGTGAACTGGATGGCGAGGAAATCATTAAAACCATGAATACCGACCGGGACGGCACATTATGGTCGGCATCCGGCTCGGTTGGTCACGATCTGCGTTCGGGCAATTTCTCGATCCGTCCGACAGTTGCGGTAGACTATTACAAGCTGAAGGAAGATGGCTATACCGAAACCGGGGGCGGCGACGCACTCGACCTGACGGTTGCCGAGCGCAACAGTGATGAGCTCGCTGTTTCGGGAACGGTGTCGCTGGGGTTCGATTTCGGCGGACTCGATCAGTATGACGGCTGGTATCGCTTCGAACTGGAAGGCGGTCGCCGACAGATTGTGGGTGGATCTCTTGGCGTCACTGTGGCCGAGTTTGATGGCGGCACTCCTTTCACACTTGTCCCCGAAGAACGCCAGAGCGGTTGGATTGGACGCTTGCGTGCCGTTGCCGGCAATTCGGGCTTTCAGGTCGGAGGCGAAGTGTCGGTCGAGGAACAGCAGAAGCATGCGGCAATTGCCGTCCGCGTAAGTTTGCGGATGGGGCTATAGAAATATCGTCCCGACCGCGTGGCAAGGGAGGACGAACCGGACCCCGCAACCCCTCTTCCTCCCTTGCCTGTCCTGATTGAATGAACTGGAGAAACATATTTCTGCCACCCCCGCCTGGATTACAGCTTATCCGTCGATGATGCTATTGCGTGACACGATGCGGTCGCTATATGTCGCCGCGCCGGGGGGCGCATGTGATGGTCGATTCTGTGTTCAAAACATCGACAAAAGGAAGCACCAAGGCCAAAGCGAACACTTCATGAATAGGACGGATAGTAAATCTGAAACCGCGCACGGCTTGGAGGCTGTGTTGCTGGCCAATCGGGCCAAGCTGATCGGCTTCCTGATTGCCCGTGGAGCCGGGGATGGTGCCGAAGATGTGTTTCAGGAATTGTGGGTGCAGATCGCGGGAACCCATGCCGGCCCGGTGGCAAATCCGCTGCCCTATCTCTTCCGTGCCGCCAACAATCTGATGCTTGACCGTTATCGTTCGGTACAGGCAGCCAAATTGCGTGAAAAAGCCTGGGGTGATCAGGATGACAGCGGGTCTCACCCGTCCGTCGAACGGTTGCTGATTTCGCGTGAGGAGCTGGAAAAGGTGGACGCGACAATCAATAGTCTCGGCGAACGTGCTGCCGCCGCGTTCCGCATGTTTCGCATTGACGGGATGAGCCAGCGTGACATTGCTGCGCTGCTGGGTGTCAGCCTGAGCACGGTCGAGGCAGATCTGCGCAAGGTCTATGCGGCGCTTGCCGCATTGAAGGGGCAAATCGATGAGTGATGGCATGACTTTGAAGGCCGAAGAGCAAGCAATCGACTGGATGATCCGGCAACGGGACCCTGGTTTTGATGACTGGGATGCGTTTACCGCGTGGCTGGAAATGAGCCCGGAGCACGCCGCCGTCTTTGACCGTGTGGCCAGCATGGATGCTGATCTCGATCAATTGCCGAATCCGGTTGAGGAAACAGCTTTTTCCAGCGAACCGGCCCGTGTTAATCGCAGAAAATGGCTTGGCGGCGCGATGGCCGCGGCGCTGGTCGGTTTCATCAGCTTCTCGCTGCTCGGCAACGATGTCACACGCATCGAGACCATTGCAGGCGAGCAGCGGACAGTAGCGCTGGCAGATGGCTCACGGATAGAGATCAATGGCGCAACAGTGATTGAGTTGGACGAGGACCGGCCAAGATTTGTCCGTCTAGCAACCGGCGAAGCGATGTTTCATGTGGTGCACCGCACAGGCGATCCGTTCATGGTCGAGGTGGGCAAGGCAAAGATTGTCGATCTGGGAACTGCCTTCAATGTCATTCGTCGGCGCAATTCGCTAAGCGTTGCCGTTTCGGAAGGTCTCGTCCTCTACAATCCTCAACGGGAAAATGTGAAGTTGAATGCCGGATATGGCATCGAAGTTTGGGATGGGGATGGTTCTCCCAAGGTCCAGGCCGTCGATCCGCTGAGCATCGGTGGCTGGAGCAAGGGACAGCTTGTCTATAATGGCGCGTCAATCGGGCAGGTGGCTGAGGATCTTGGTCGGACTGCCGGTCTGACCCTCGTTGTTGCACCCGATGTTGCGGCCTTGCCGTTCCGCGGTGCTTTGCTCGTCAGGGATGACAATCAGCAGGTAATTGACGACCTAACCGCGCTTGCCGGGATTCGCGCAGAAAAACAAAAGGAAGGGTGGTTGCTGACTCGCTGAAATGATCGCCCGACTGCTCTCCATCCTGTTATTGCTGTCGCTCGCGATGCCTGTCGCCGCGCGCGGGGAGTCACGCTCGATTGATTTGCCGCGCGGAACATTGTTACAAAGCCTGCCCCTGCTGGGGCGTCAGGCAGGCATCAGCATCAGCGTTGCCGATTCGAAGCTTTGGCAAAGTGCGGTAAAGCCGGTCCGCGGACGGATGAGCGTTTCAAAAGCGCTGGACCGCATGCTTTCAGGTACGGATGCACACGCGATAAGAGTAGGGGCGACCAGTTGGCGTATCGAGCGTCGTCCACCCCGAATAAATTTTCCCAACCGAAAGAAGAGATCAAACGATAAAATTCCGCCGGTCAAGGCGCAGCCTCCGCCAAATGCGACCGACCAATATCCGGTAGAGGAAATTGTCGTCAGCGCCAGCAAGATCAACACCCCGTATCGGAAATACGCGGGTGTTGTCACGATATTGGATGGTGCGGATCTGGAATTTGGCGGCGAACGGGGTATGGATTCGATATTGTCGCGCATGGCGACAATATCATCGACCCATCTGGGCAGCGGGCGTAACAAGCTGTTTATACGGGGCATTGCCGATTCCAGTTTTACCGGACCGACACAGGCGACCGTTGGCCAATATCTGGGTGACATCCGTCTCAGCTACAATGCACCCGATCCCGACTTGCGGCTTTATGATATTGATCGCGTCGAGATTCTAGAAGGACCACAAGGGACCTTATATGGTGCAGGATCACTCGGCGGCATTATCCGGATGATACCCAAAGCGCCTGACCCTTCTGAAACCGAGTTGATCGCGTCGGCAGGTGTTTCGCTGGTCCAGCATGGCTCGCCGGGTGGCGATATCTCGGCGACAGCAAATATTCCCATTACAGAAAACGGTCACGCGCTGCGTTTGACAGGTTATTCGATCAGCGAGGGTGGCTATATCGATAATCCACTACTCGGCCAGCATGATGTAAACCGCACCAATATCTACGGTGGCCGCGGCACGCTTCGCCTCGATCTCGGCGATAGCTGGACAGCAGAGGTTGGCGGCATCTATCAAAGCATAGAGGCCGAGGATGCCCAATATGCCGACAAGGGCGCGCCCCCGCTCACTCGCAGCAGTCTGGTCGAGCAAAGGGCAAAGGCGCGCTACGGCTCGGCAATGCTGGTAGTCATGAAGGACTGGGGCGACCTGCATTTCCAGTCATCCAACGCCTATGTCGACCATCATCTCTACGAGCGCTTCGATGCCAGCCCGGTCGATGATATGCTGCGTCTCTTTGACCAAAATAATGACACGCGGATGTTTACCAGCGAAACCCGGTTGTCCCGCCCGTATCAGGACGGCCTGGGGTGGGTGGTCGGCACGAGCTTCGTGGATAACCGGACTCGGCAGGCAAGGGCCTTCGGCGGTGAAACCATCCGCTCCGCCATCACCGGCGTCAGCAACTGGATTACCGAATATACAGTCTATGGCGAAGCTTCGGTCGAACTCATACCCGATATCGTTGCTGCCGGCGGCCTGCGCTATTCCCACGCGCGACTTGGGGGTGGGGCCGAGAATGTGGACGCGCTGCTCGCTCTCGCGCCAACCGGTCGCGCAATAACGGCCAAACGCAAGGAAGAGGATCTGTCGCCATCGTTATCGCTGCTTGCGACACTCTCCAGTAACCTGTCCTTTTATGCCCGTTATCAGGAGGGCTTCCGGCCCGGCGGGCTTTCGATTGATGGCAGCTTTGTCCAGCGATTTCGCAATGATCGCGTATCCACCTATGATGCAGGCATGCGTTTCGGACAGAAGGGAGTCACTCCGTTCGACGCTACAATCTCCGTCTCGCACAGCCGCTGGCGCGATATTCAGGCCGATTTCATTGACGTCAATGGATTCCCGACCACGGCCAATATCGGAGACGGAAAAATAACCAGCATCTCGGGGGCCATTGCCCTGCGGCCTTTGGCCGGCCTTTCGCTGGAACTGGGCGCGGTGTACAACGAGAGCCGCGTCACCCAATTATCGCCTGCGCTGAGCCTTGCCGCAGTCACGTTTGGCGGCCCTGCCGCTGACTTATCGCCGCCAGTATTCGTTTCCGCTACAGGGCGGCTCGGCCGCATCCCCAATGTCGCCAGTCATGCCATCCGCGGGTCTGCCAATTATGCGATTGTCATTGGCGAAGAGGATTTCCGGATCCAGGGGTGGGCCAATTATGTTGGTCCTTCTCGTGTGGGAATCGGACCGATATTGGGTGAGGGACAAGGTGATTATGTCGACACTGGCATCGCTGCGCGCATCGGCAACCAGCGGCGTGGACTAACATTCACCCTGACCAACTTGCTGGATTCACGCGGCAATCGTTTTGCATTGGGCACGCCGTTCGTTCCGGGCAGCAATGGCTACCTGACACCACTCCGCCCGCGAACGATCCGGATTGCTGTGGATGTGGCTTACTAGATTAGGGCGATATGTGCAGACCTTGCATCTGCTTCGCGCCCAATTTCCGTCATTACAACAGTCGAAGATTGTGCCTTACAGCAAACATTCCACGCGCATCATGTACTTGCGCTTGAATCGCAACAAGTGTTTGGAAAGCGGACATTCGAGTGGGTGCACAATCATGCAGCAGTCGCGCGAAGCATTCAGGCTGTTTTTTTCATGTAGCGTAATCATTGGTGCAACAACGTCGGCAGTCGCATCGTCGCCTACATTCTCCGCAACCCTGAGCACTTCCCGCGCAGATTTGGGAGCTTCGTGTTGTCCTTCGGCCAAATTAGTCACCATAAGTCTCCAGTCAGGTTGACCAGTCTCTTCGACGATCGAAGATAATGCAGCCATTTCTGAATATGATGACGGCGCGTAATCGCCGAGCGCGCGAATATGTTCTGCAAGTTCATCAACTGCAGTCCACATCTCGGTAT